>JBJSYU010000517.1:0-8724 GCA_046089945.1 Candidatus Methylumidiphilus sp. | reverse complement strand
CGCTGGCCTGCACCGGGTAGCTGTATGTTTGCCCTAGCGTGACGGAGGTGACGGCCGACGATGTGATTTGCGGATTGTGGTTCAGCGCGACTTGAAAAGTCTGGCTGGCGGCGCCGCCTTTGTTGTCGGCGACAGCCACGGTGACGGCAAACGGCCCGCCCGTGGCGGGGGCCGTCCATTGAATCAGGCCAGTTTGGGCATTGATCGTCATGCCGGTAGGGTTAGCCGTCAGGCTGTAGCTTAGGGTGTCGCCATCGGCGTCGGTGGCGGTTGGTTGGTAACTGTAGGCTTTGCCTTCCGTGGCTTTGGTCACCGGCAGCGAGGTGATTTGCGGGTTGCGGTTCAGCGTGATTTGGAAGGATTGGCTGGCGGCTATTCCCTTGGCGTCGGCGACGGTCAAGGTGACAACGAATGGCCCGCCTGCGGCGGGTGCCGTCCATTGGATCAGGCCGGTTTGGGCGTTGACGGTCATGCCGGCGGGCGCGGCGGGCAGGCTGTAAGCGACCGCCGTGCCTTCAGGATCGGCGGCCACCACTTGATAGCGGTAGGCTTGCCCGGCCATCACGCTGACTATGGGCTGCGAGGTGATTTGCGGGGGGCGGTTCAGTTCGGGGGAGGCGACGACGTGACGGGGCGATAAGACATGCAGTTTGACCCAGCTTTGGTTGTTCATCCATTGCCACAGTCCATAGGGGTTGAAGTCAACGACCAAATCTTGCTGCGCGTTGCGATCCAGATAGGCGGCAGTGATGGAGGCAGGGGACAGTTCGTGCAGCTTGACCCAGCTTTGGTTGTTCATGCGCAGCCACAAGCCGTATTGGCCGAAGTTGACGGCCAAATCATCGATGCCATTGCCGTCCACGTCGGCGGTGGCAAAGGATGTGGCGGAAATCTCGTGCAGCTTGACCCAGCTTTGGCTGTTCATGTACAGCCATAAGCCGTAAGGGGGGAAGCTGATGGCGAGGTCTTCCAGTCCATTGCCGTCAAAATCGCCGGCGGCGGAAGCGCTGGTGGCGGTGTCATGCAAGTTGACCCATTGCTGGTTGTCCGTCCAAAGCCAGAGCTTGTAAGGCGCGAAGTCAATCAGCAGTTCTTGCTGGAGGTTGTCGTTCAGGTAAATCGGGGTGACTAGCGTGGGGGACAAGTCGTGCAGCTTTTGCCAGTCTTGGTTGTTCATCCACGCCCATAGGCCGTATTTGCCAAAGCTGACGGAGAGGTCGGTATTGCTGTTGGCGTCCAGATTGGCGGCGGTGATGTTGGCCGGCGATAGGGTATGCAGTCTCACCCAGTCGGCATTGTTCATCCAGGCCCAAAGGCCGTAGGGATCGCCGAAATCGACGACAACGTCGGCGTTTGCGTTGCCATCCAAATCGGCGGCAACAATCTGGTCGGCAGACAAGTCATGCAATTTGTGCCATGCGTCCGGCCATTCATATTGCCATAGGCCATATTGGTGAAAATCCACCAGCAGGCTGTCTTTGCGGGTGAAAACCGCGCTGACCGTCTTGGCCTGGGCAAGGTTGACTTGGCAAGCTGCGCTGCCAGCGCATGCGCCGCCCCAGGCGCTGAAAACATAGCCGATTTCCGCTGTGGCTTGCAGTGTGACGGTCGTGGATGCGGGATATTCGGCGGCGCAAGTGGCCGGGCAGTTGATGCTCGGTGTTGCGGGGGTGAGTGATTTGACCCGCCCTTGACCGATGACTGACACGTTTAAATTGGGAACCGCAGCCGCTAAAGGGGAATAAGTGGCCCAGCCAAAGAGCAGAAGGATGGCCATGCAACAAGGCGAGAAGACAGTATGGGTCAAATGCCAGAGCGTTTTGTGCGTTGCGGTCATGGCCTGATTCCTTCGGTGTGCGTGGGGATTTAAGAGGCGGTTTGATTGTATCTGACTAATGGCTTTGGAGGCAACTGCGCACTTGCCAAAGCTGGACGTTGCGTGGGATGGGGTAATGCGACCCCCAGATTTTCTAATGGTTGAGCCATTCGTGGTTCGCTATCACCGCGAATGGCTTAGTTGAACAGTATTGGCCTCACGCCTGAGCAGACGCCGCCAGCAATTCCCGCACATGCGCCCCGGCGCTTTCTCCCAAGGCTTCCAGGTTATAGCCGCCTTCTAAAACCGACACGAGTTTGCCGCCGCAGTGTTGCGCGGCGAGTTGCAGTAGTTCGCGGGTGATCCAGGCGAAATCGTCTTCGACTAGGCGCAGTGATGACAGGGGGTCGCCGGCGTGGGCGTCAAAGCCGGCGGATACTAGAATTAGTTCGGGCTTGAAACGGGCTATGGCGGGCAGGATTTTGCTTTCCATCGCGGCGCGGAATTCCGCCGAGCCGCTGCCTGCGGGCAGGGGGACGTTGAAGATGTTGCCGACGCCGGTTTCGCTGGCGGCGCCGCTGCCGGGATACCAGGGGAATTGGTGGGTGGAGGCGTACAGCATGTCGGGGTTTTTGTCGAAGGCATGTTGGGTGCCGTTGCCGTGGTGCACGTCGAAATCGATAATGGCGACGCGCTTAATGCCGTGGGTGTGGCGGGCGTGTTCGGCGGCGATGGCGACGTTGTTGAACAGGCAAAAGCCCATGGCGCGGCCGGGTTCGGCGTGGTGGCCGGGCGGGCGGACGCCGCAGAAGGCGTTGCGGGCTTCGCCCTTGAACACCGCGTCCACCGCCGCGCACACCGCGCCGACGGCGCGCAGCGCGGCTTCGCCGGAACCGGGCGAAACCGGGGTGTCGGGGTCGAGGTGGCGGATGCCTTGCTGGGGGATGCCGTGCATGACGGTGTCGTAGTGTGCTTGGCTATGCACACGCACAATCTGCCCAACTTCGGCGCGGGGCGCTTCGATTTTGCGCAAGGCGGCGAACTCAGGCCGCTGCAACACGGTGTCGATGGCGCGCAGGCGGAAGGGGTTTTCAGGATGGCCGGTGCCGGTGTCGTGGGCGAGGAAGCTGGGGTGGGTGTAGTAAAACGTAGCCATGGCGTGTTTAATGCTTTCTGTTGCGGATGGATGTTGCGGTGTGCGCGGAATTATGCGAAAGCTTAGCGGAAAAAGCCATGCCGCCGTTGCCACAGCCGCCAAAATCCACAATCCAGTATTGACAAAGCCCATACATTGCCTTTTGATAGCGCTATGATTCCTGAACGCCTAAAGAAACGCTTGGACAAAGACCGGCTGATGACTTCCATAACCTTGCGCATGCCTGTGGATGTGGTCGATTCGCTCAAAGAGATTGCCCCGCGTAAGGGTTTTTGTGGGTATCAGGCATTGTTGAAGTCTTATATCAGCGAAGGTTTGCGCCGGGATGAAGCGGAATATTTTTTTGGAGGCAAGGCACGGCCTATTGATGAAATCCCCTCTCCCCCAACCCCTCTCCCCGACGGGAGAGGGGAGTAAAATGAATGTATTGTGTAGGAAAATTCAAACTTGGCTGTTTTGCCATCCCTGATGAATTCAAAAACCCATATTCCTCCGATCAAATCACAGGGCATCAAAACTAAGCTGGTCCCGTGGATTCGCAGCGTGGTGCCGGAGGATTTTAGCGGCGCGTGGGTGGAGCCGTTTATGGGGACGGGCGTGGTGGCGTTCAATTTGGCCCCGCAACACGCCGTATTGTGCGACAGCAATCCGCATTTGGTGGGGTTTTATGCCGCCATTGCTGCGGGCGATATGACGGCAGATGCTGTCAGGGCATATCTGGTGCGCGAGGGCGAAACGCTGTTGGCACAGGGTGAACGGCATTATTATTTTATCCGTGACCGCTTTAACGCCGAGCATGCGCCGCTGGATTTTTTGTTTTTGAACCGGGCGGGGTTTAATGGCATGATCCGCTTCAACCGCAAAGGCGAATTTAACATTCCGTTTTGCCGCAAGCCGCAACGCTTTGCGCAGGCGTATGTGACAAAGATTGTCAACCAAGTGGAGTATGTCAGCAGGCTGTTGCAGGCTAAACAGTTCACGTTTAAGTGCCAAGATTTTGCGCAGACGATAGCCGAAGCCTCGCCTTTTGATATTGTGTATTGTGATCCGCCTTACATCGACCGCCATGTCGATTATTATAATGGCTGGGGTGATGCACAGGAGCGGGCTTTGTGCCAGTGTTTGGCGGCGTTTGCCGGAAAATTCATCTTGTCCACCTGGCATCATAATGATTATCGCCACAACGACTATATCAAAGCGCTGTGGTCAGGTTATAATATCCTGACCAGCGAGCATTTGTACCATGTCGGCGGCAGGGAGGCAAACCGCAATCCGGTGGTGGAGGCGCTGGTTATAAATTTTAGGGTATCTGCACAATGCACCGGCCAGCCTGTTCCCCATCGAATAGTTGAAGCGGTTGCACCACTGAGTTCCGCTTGAGGTATCCTTGCGGCTTACGGTAATAATGATGCCCATCCTATATTTTCCCCTGTTCCGAAGAGACTGCCATGCTTGAAGAATACCGCAAACACGCCGCCGAACGGGCGGCAGAAGGTCTGGTTCCGCAACCCTTGTCCACCGCGTTTACGGCGCAATTGGTGGAACTGGTCAAAAATCCGCCCGCCGGGGAAGAGGCTTTCCTGTTGGAATTGTTGTCCGAGCGCGTGCCGGCGGGCGTGGACGAGGCGGCCTATGTGAAAGCCGGCTTTCTCGCCGCCATCGCGCAAGGCGAGGCGCATTCGCCGATTCTGTCGCCAGAGCAAGCGGCGGCATGGTTGGGCACGATGCTTGGCGGTTATAACGTCCAGCCGTTAATCGCGTTGCTGGACAACGAGAAACTCGCACCAATTGCCGCTAAAGGACTGTCGCACACCTTGCTGATATTTGACGCTTTCCATGATGTGCAAGAGAAAGCCGAGGCGGGCAATATCCATGCGCAGGCGGTTTTACAGTCGTGGGCTGAGGCGGAATGGTTTACCAGCCGCCCGGCGTTGCCGGAAAAGCTTACGGTCACGGTGTTTAAGGTTGTCGGCGAAACCAACACCGACGATTTGTCGCCGGCGCAAGATGCGTGGTCACGACCGGATATTCCGCTGCATGCCAAGTCGATGCTGAAAGTGCCACGCGAGGGTATCCATAACGCTGAGGCGCAGATTAACGCGCTGAAGGAAAAAGGCTTTCCCGTGGCTTATGTCGGCGATGTGGTCGGCACGGGTTCGTCGCGCAAGTCGGCGACGAATTCGGTGTTGTGGTTCACCGGCGATGATATTCCGCATGTGCCGAACAAAAGGGCAGGGGGGGTCTGCATTGGTGGGAAAATCGCGCCGATATTCTTCAACACGATGGAGGATTCCGGCGCATTGCCGATTGAGTGTGATGTGGCGGTGCTGAATATGGGCGATGTGATTGACATACACCCGTATGAGGGCGTGATCCGCAACCACGACAGCGGCGCGGAATTGTGCCGCTTTGCGTTGAAGACCGACATTATTGTGGACGAGGTGCAGGCCGGTGGGCGCATTCCGCTGATTATTGGCCGGGCCTTGACGGATCGCGCCCGCAAGACTTTGGGCCTGTCGGCTTCGACGGTGTTCCGCCGTGCGCAAGACCAAGTGGATTCCACTAAAGGCTATACCTTGGCGCAGAAGATGGTCGGCAAGGCTTGTGGTGTTGAAGGCATCCGCCCCGGCACCTATTGCGAGCCGCATATGACCACGGTTGGTTCGCAGGATACTACCGGGCCGATGACTCGTGACGAGTTGAAGGATTTGGCTTGCTTGGGATTTTCGGCGGATTTGGTGATGCAGTCGTTCTGCCACACGGCGGCGTATCCGAAGCCTGTGGATGTGCAGACCCACCATACTTTGCCGGATTTCATCATGACGCGCGGCGGCGTGTCCTTGCGGCCGGGCGACGGCATTATCCATTCATGGCTGAACCGCATGTTGCTGCCGGACACTGTCGGCACGGGCGGCGATTCGCACACGCGCTTCCCGATTGGCATTTCTTTCCCGGCTGGATCGGGTTTAGTGGCATTTGCGGCGGCGACTGGAGTAATGCCTTTGGATATGCCGGAATCGGTGTTGGTGCGCTTTAAAGGCACTATGCAGCCGGGTATCACGCTGCGCGATTTGGTGCATGCGATTCCGTATGTGGCTTTGCAGCGTGGGTTATTGACGGTCGAGAAGAAGGGCAAGAAGAATGTGTTTTCCGGGCGGATTTTGGAGATTGAGGGCTTGCCGGATTTGAAAATTGAGCAGGCGTTTGAGTTGGCGGATGCTTCCGCCGAGCGTTCCGCCGCCGCTTGCACGGTGAAGTTGAATGAAGCGCCCATCGCGGAATATCTGCGCTCTAATATCACACTGCTGAGTTGGATGATTGCCGAGGGTTATGGCGATGCGCGAACGTTGCGGCGGCGCATCAAGGGCATGGAGGATTGGCTGGCGAATCCAGTGCTGCTGGAGGCGGACGCCGACGCGGAATATGCCGAAATAGTCGAAATCGACTTGGATCAGATCACCGAGCCGTTGCTGTGCTGCCCGAATGACCCGGACGATGTGAAGCCCTTGTCGGCGGTGGCGGATACGCATATCGATGAGGTGTTTTTAGGCTCGTGCATGACCAATATCGGCCATTTCCGCGCCGCTGGGCGGCTGTTGGATAAGTTTGGCGGGCAGATACCCAGCCGTTTGTGGGTCGCCCCGCCGACCAAAATGGACGAAGCGCAATTGAAGGAAGAAGGCTTTTACGGCAGCTACGGCAAAGCCGGGGCGCGGACGGAGATGCCGGGTTGTTCGCTGTGTATGGGCAATCAGGCGCGGGTGGCGGACAACGCGGTGGTGGTGTCCACGTCCACGCGCAATTTCCCGAACCGTTTGGGCAAGGATGCGCAGGTGTTCTTGGCTTCCGCCGAACTGGCGGCGGTGTGTTCGATCTTGGGCCGCATTCCCAGCGTCCAAGAGTATATGGACTACGCCACTGAGATTGACGCCAAGGCGGCGGATACTTACCGCTATCTTAACTTTGACCAGTTGCCGGCGTTTGCCGAAAAAGCGGGGCGGGTCGAAGCGGAGGCTTGAGGAGAATAAAGCCTGGGGGGCGGAAGCCCGCCAGCAAACCTTTGGGGGGGCTTCGAGTTGACTGAATGTTACGCAGCATCGGCTGTGCAGCCGTAGCGTCGCCATCCCCGTCGGCCAAAATCTGAAAATGCGCGAAGCGCGACGGGATTTGCAACCCCGTCGCTTACGTTTAGGCTTCTCAGTATGGTTGAAATGTTACGGAGGGGGTTGCAAACCCCGTCCGGCTTCGTAGTGTTTTTAGGGCAGGGCGGCTAAGCCGAACTTTTCCGCCCGGCATCGTCTAAACTGCTTCCCCTACTCTCCCGACAGCCCCCAAGGACAACCTGCCATGAGCTTCAAAACCCCCGATCTCTGCGACCGTTACGCCAACAACGCCCACCATCTGCAAATTGCCGAGCCGATCTTCAAGTCCTTCGGCGGGGCGCATGCCTTTTGGGGCCGCATCACTACGCTGAAGACCTTTGAGGACAACACGCCGCTGCGGCAGGTGTTGGAGGAGAAAGTCCATGACCGTGTGTTGGTGGTGGACGGCGGTGGCTCGCACCGCTGCGCCCTGTTCGGCGGCGAGTTGGCGCGGCTGGCCTGCGACAACGGCTGGCGCGGCATCATCATTTATGGCTGCATCCGCGATTCGGTGGAAATCGGCCAACTGCCCATCGGCGTCCGCGCCCTGCACACCCACCCGATGCAAAGCCACAAGCGCGGCGGCGGCGACAAGGATTGCCTGATTACCTTCGCCGGGGTGAACTTCCGCACGGGGGCTTATTTGTACGCCGACGAGGATGGCATCGTCGTCGCCGACGACAAGCTGGCCTGAGGCGGCGATGGGAAACCGGCTTTCGAAAATCTACACCCGCACCGGCGACGACGGCAGCACGGGGCTAGGCGACGGCAACCGCGTCGGCAAGGACAGCTTGCGTGTCGAAGCCTATGGCACCGTGGACGAATTGAACAGCCATATCGGCATGGTGCTGGCCCACGACATCCCGCCCGCGCTGCGCGCCACGTTCAACGAAATACAGCATCTGCTGTTCGACTTAGGCGGCGAGTTGTGCATCCCCGGCCACCGTTTCATCCAGCCCGAACATACGGCCTGGCTGGAGCTGGAATTGGACGCGCTCAACGACGATCTGCCGGCGCTGCAAGAATTCATCCTGCCCGGCGGCAGCCCGTCCGCCGCCGCCTGCCACATCAGCCGCACCGTCTGCCGCCGCGCCGAGCGGCTGATGGTCGCCCTCGCCCATCAAGACACCGTCGCTGCGCCCGCCTTGGCGTTTGTCAACCGCCTGTCGGATTATCTGTTCGTCGCCGCCCGCGTCCTCGCCCGCGACAGCGGCGCGGAAGTGCTGTGGCGCGGGCGTTCGCGTTGATTCGCGGGCGGTGAAATGCCACAATGCGCTATCTTTTTACTCCGAAATCAACTGGATAAACCCTGTGGAAATCTTACTTGCCAATCCTAGAGGCTTTTGCGCCGGCGTAGACCGTGCCATTGAAATTGTCGAACGTGCCATTGAGGAATTCGGCGCCCCCATTTATGTGCGCCATGAAGTCGTCCACAACCGTTATGTGGTCGATGGCCTGCGCGAGCGCGGCGCGGTGTTTGTCGAGGAATTGGGCGAAGTGCCGGAAAACTCCACGGTGATCTTCAGCGCCCATGGCGTGTCGCAAGAGGTGCAGGCCGAGGCCCGCAACCGTGGCTTGAAAGTGTTTGACGCCACCTGTCCGCTGGTCAC
>JBJSYU010000516.1:0-6025 GCA_046089945.1 Candidatus Methylumidiphilus sp. | reverse complement strand
AAAAAGGTGGACTTGCCGCAGCCGGAAGGGCCGATGAAGGCCAACACCTGATGGCGTCCAATATCGATGTTGATAGTGTGCAAAGCCCGCTTTTCGCCGTAATGGACGCCGACATCGCGGCAGGTGATGCGCGGATCTTGGCAGCGCCATTCGCCGACCGTCTTTTCTTCCTCGTGCATGGCATGTGAGGCGCCGCCAGTGGGTTTGCGCGATTTGGCCGGTTCGCTAAAGTTTCTTGCCATAGTGGTTTCCGGCTGGGTAGTTGAGCGGATGCTGGAAGTCATAAAAGAGCCATGGAAGTATATTGGAATTGATTTAGGCAATGACACCGGCATGCCAGCAGATACAGTATTTTTGTGGCGTAGAATACCCAATGCAGGCGTGCTAGTTAGATTGGCAAGGCGGTTTTTGATAGCGTCGGCGGCAGCTTTAATGCAGACAAAACCCAGCAAAATTGCCGGTTTAGGTTAGGCCATTCGTGTGACGCTTGTGTGACAGTTTGATGACAGGCCCGGCGCACAGGCATTTCCTTGCGTCCCCGCTTCAGCGTAGAATCGCGCATGGGCCAGGAAATCCACCGCATTCATTTCGACACCGCAGACTTTGCGCGCTTCGACCGCCAACTGGCCGAGGAAACCGCATTGTTGGGTACGTGGCTGTCCACAGGCCGCTTCGCCCAGCCCGGCCATGTCGGCGGCTTTGAGCTGGAAGGCTGGCTCCTCAACCGCCAATTCGCCCCCGCCCCGATCAACCAAGCCTTTCTGGAGCGCCTCGCCAGCCCATTGGTGGTGCCTGAACTCGCGCAATTCAATGTCGAATTGAACGGCACGCCGCAGCCCTTGGTCGGCCGCGCCTTCGCGTTGATGGAATCCGAACTGGCCGAAACCTGGCGGCACTGCCTGCGCGTCGCCGCCGAACTGGACAGCGGCTTGGCCTTGATCGGCATCTTGCCGACCGTGGAGGAAGCCCATCTGTCGCTGGCCAACATCTCCCCGTTCAACCGCTTCCACGCCCTCAACGCCGAAATCCTCAAGCGCCGGGGCGGCGTGCCGCTGCACGTGCGCATCGACGGGCGCGACCGGCTGGAACTGCGCCACGACGATGTCATGCTGGAAGCGGCGACGACCTCGTTCCAAGTGCATCTGCAAACGCCCTTGGACACGCTGGCCCGCCACTACAACGCCGCGCAAATCCTCTCCGCGCCGCTGCTGGCGGTGTCCGCCAACTCGCCGTTTCTGTTTGGCCGGCAATTGTGGGAAGAAACCCGCATCCCGCTGTTTGAGCAGGCGGTGGACACCCGCGAGGAGCGGCGGGTGACCTTCGGCAACGCCTACCTGACGCAGACGCCCGAAGAATTGTTCGCCGACAACCGCCGCTTTCCGGTGCTGCTGCCGATGGCATTCGCAGGCCCACCCGGCCAGTTTTGCCATCTGCGCCTGCACAACAGCACGATTTGGCGCTGGAACCGGCTGCTGTTAGGCGCAGACAGCGACGGCGTCCCGCATCTGCGCATCGAACACCGCGCCCTGCCGGCCGGCCCCTCGATCATCGACATGATCGCCAACGCCGCGCTGTTTATCGGCGCGGCGCACAGCTTGGCCCAGCGCCCGCGCCCGCCGGAGGCCGATTTGCCGTTCGCCGCCGCCCGCGCCAACTTTTACCGCGCCGCCCGCAGCGGGCTGGACGCCGAATTGCACTGGCTGGACGGCGGCGCCATCGGCGCTGCGCAACTGCTGCGCGAGGAACTCATCCCGCTGGCCGAGGCCGGCTTGGCGCAACTCGGCATCGCCGAGGCCGACAGCCGCCGTTATCTGGACATCATCCGACTGCGCGTGGCGAGCGGCCAAAACGGCGCCGTCTGGCAACGCCGCCACATCGCCCGCCACGGCCCGGACTTTTGCCGCCTGACTGAAACCTACCTGCACCACCAGCACGGCGGCCGGCCGGTGCATGAATGGGAGACCTAACGCCAATGCTCAACATCCTCGACCGGCTGCCCGACGGCTTTCTCGACACCCCGGCCCAGCGCCTGCACGAACGGCTGCCCGGCCCGACGCTGATCCACCTGCCCGGTCGCCGCGCCGAACCGCTGTTCGTCTCCATCCTGCTGCACGGCAACGAAGACACCGGCATGCAAGCCATGCGGCAATTGTTGGCGCAATACCGCGACAAACCCCTGCCGCGCAGCCTGTCCCTGTTTGTCGGCAATGTCGCGGCGGCGCGTGTCGGCCTGCGGCGGCTGGACGGCCAGCCCGACTACAACCGCGTTTGGCCCGGCTGTGTGCCGCAAGGCTGGCCGGAAGAGCGGCTGATGGCGGAAGTGACCGAAACCATGCGGGCGCGTGGCGTGTTCGCCAGCATCGACCTGCACAACAACACCGGCCTGAACCCGCATTACGCCTGCATCGACCGGCTCAACCTGCCGACGCTGCGGCTGGCGACGCTGTTTTCGCGGATTGTCGTGCAGTTTCTCCGCCCGCTCGGCGTGCAATCCATGGCTTTCGCCGAATTCTGCCCGGCGGTCACGGTGGAATGCGGCAAGACCGGCGACCACAGCGCCACCGCCCATGCCGCCGCCTTCGTTGAAGCCGCGCTGCGCCTAGACCATTTTCCCACCCATCCGCTGGCCCGCCACGACATCGACCTGTACCGCGCCGTCGCCATCGTCAACGTCGCCGAGACCGCCCGCATCGCCTTTGGCGACGGCGCAGCCGGGGCCAAAGCTGATGTCATGTTTGACGCCGAACTCGACCGCTTCAACTTCACCGACCTGCCCGCCGCCACCTGCCTAGGCCGGGCGCGGCCCCACCGGCCCCTGCCGCTGCAAGCCATCAATGACGACGGGCAGGATATCGCCGCGCACTATTTTGCCGTGGACGACACCGGCCTGCTGCTGACCCGCCGCCCACTGATGCCCGCCATGCTCACCCGCGACGCCGCCATCATCCGCCAAGACTGCCTGTGCTACCTGATGGAACGGTTGCCCTGGGTTTAGTCGTAGCGTCGGCATCCTGCCGGCGATGGCGCAGCCCGCACTAAGCTTTGGCGCGATAAACCCGCGCCCCTGCGCAACGTCAGTTATAAAATCGCCAGCAAGGATGCCGACGCTACATATTCAGACACCTTTCCACCACCCCCAAAACCCCCATGCCCGAACAAACCACCCCCGCCATCCAATCCGCCCTAAACGAAGCCCTGAACCTGCTGCAACCCCTGGCCGGCCAAGAAACCTACAACCCCGCCGTCCCCGCCGCCCTCGTCCAAGCCGGCTTGCACCGCCTGCCACTGCCCGTGCAACACGGCGGGCTGGGCGGGCGCATGGGTGACGTGGCGCGGGTGCTGGCGGCAGTCGGCGCGGTGGACGGCGCGGCGGCGCTGGGCTTGGCGATGCACTGCCACACCCTAGGCGCCGCCGCCGAATCCAGGCTGTGGCCGCAAACCCTGCTCGAAAACCTCTGGCGGCAAGTGTGCGAAGACGGCGCGCTGGTCAACCTCACCGCCACCGAAGACAGCGGCAGCCCGGCGCGCGGCACCCTGCCGGCCACCGTCGCACGCCGCCACGGCGGCGGCTGGCGGCTGGACGGCGAAAAAAGCTGGGCCACTTGGCTGCCCGCGCTGCGCTATGCCGTCGTCACCGCCGGGCTGGACGACGGCGAACCCGGCGGCCGCATTGGCGCCTTGCTGGTCGATTTAAACCGGCCCGGCGTCGAACGCCTGCCCGCCTTTGACGGCCTAGGCATGCAAGCCTCCGCCTCCGGCGTGTTGCGCCTGTCGGCCGTGGACGTGGACGACGCCTGTCTGATCTACCAGCGCCAAAGCGGCGCCGCCGACCCGCGCAGCCAAACCCCGCTGGCCTGGTTCGGCCTGTGCGTGGCGGCGGTGTACCTGGGAGTAGGCGAAGGCGCCCGCGCCGCCGTGCTGCGCTGGGCGCGGACGCGCAAACCCGGCGACACCGGCCAGCCCGTCGCCAACCTGCCCTCCGTGCGCCTGCGCCTCGGCCGGCTCGACGCCGCCCTGCGCGCCGCCCGCATCGTGCTGCTCGACACCGCCCGCCGCTGGGACAAGGCCGACAGCCACACGGCGCGGACAACGATCCTGCCCGATGTCGCCCTCGCCAAACTGCAAGCCACCCAAGCCGCCGCCTATGCCACCGACGAATGCCTGCGCATCGCCGGCGGCCCCGGCTTCCTGCGCGGCGAACTCGAACGCGCCTTCCGCGACGCCCGCGCCGGCCTCATCCACCCGCCGCTGGAAGATGTCGCTTATTTGGAATTTGCGCGGGCTTTGGTGGAAAGCGGCGTTGCCGCGTGATCTTTAGTGCGCTCATCGAAGCATGAACGGATGGCGCTCGGTCTTCGACAGACCCGGCACGAACGGCTTTTTGCCGCCAGCGTCAATCAACTGGCGCGGGTAATGAGCTTCGCGCCTTGGCGCAAAGCCATTGCATTTGCTTATCGCAATAGCGATAATTTTGCCCGGAGGCTTTGGTGGCAGTCATGCTGGCATTGCCTTTTTTTATTGCCTCACAGATTGCCGCGCTCATCCTTTGGGCGTAGATCGTTGATGACCGCAAACGCTCCAGTGCCGATGCTCGCCATCCGCTGTCGGGGCTGTCCAGCGCAACTGAAGCACCAATTCCGCCAGTGGTGCCAATTCCTCCCGCCGTTCTCTGGCCATGCCTTTGACCCGCACGCCGACAGTCACAACTCCCCCGCCTTCGCCAAGAAAGCATGGCAAACGGCGGCGGAATACCAGCGACCCTTGGCGACCATTTCTTCCAGCAAGGGTTTGACTTGGGAGATATGGCCTTTTTCCTTGGCCTTAAGCAGCAGCGACAACGTTCTAATGGCGGTCAAGCCCGCGCTGTTGGCGAACCGGTAGCCTAGGTTTTCGTCGATGACGACAAAATCGGCGCTTATCTCCTTCGCCAAAATGATGGTTTCGGCCTCGCCCGCATCCAGTTGGCCCAGCAGAAAATCCTTATACATATGCCCTTGGATGGCGCGTACCTCGATAAACGCGCAGTCAACCTGCCCGTAACCATGGCCGGGTTTGGCCTTGATTTCGTCATAGACCGCCTTGGCGATTACCACCTTGCCGAACAGTTTTTCGAGGATATCCAAATGGCCGACAGAGGCCAAAGAAATAATCGGCGTGGTGTTGGAAACGACGATCACGGCAATTTGTCTGCATCCGCGAAAACCTCGGCCATCTCAGCCTCGCCGTAATCGAAGATAGGTTCTTTTTCTAGTTTCATCCGTTCGATGAAATCCAATTTGCTGTATCCGGCCAATTCAGCGGCCTTACCCAACGACAGGCGGTTTTTGCGATACCACATCAACGCCGACAAAAAGCGCAAATCCCGCGTAAACTCCTCGGCGCTTTCTCTTAGCGACAGCGCGATGCCGTCATTGACGGAAAATGAAATGTGCATGGATGGTGGTCTGTCTGGATTGTTAGGGTTCGCTCGTTCCCAACTTCCAAGTTGGGAACGCAGCCTTGGAAGCTCTGCTCCCCGTGGCGGCGGTTTCGGGAGGTTGGCGTCTCACGCACAACCGGACATCAATTTACCCTTACCCATTGATCATTGGCTAACTTCACTTCCACAAGCTCCTTTGCGTCAAAAGGCTCCGGGGATTCAGCGCTGTTTTCAATGCGCCATAACTCAAGGGACTGCACCGTCCCAGTCCGAGGGTTCATGAACATTTTTTGCCGGTTTAGTCGCTCGCCAAGCGCTTGCTTCAATTCATCGCTAATCAAGCCGTTGCTTATCTTTTTCATCTAGGTTGCTCTCGAATAGGTCGGGTATTTTTGGACAGCTAGCAGGACGGCAAGCTTGCGGAGCGGCGCAATCTGGGTGCACGAAATGGTGCGGTTCGCTCCTTAATACCCCTTGCCGACGTTGGCTATCAAGTGTAAGTCTTAAAATAAAGAGCCTCTGATGAGCCTTTCCCAAAGTATTTTTCATATTCCTGCAATGCAAAGGAATCCATCATTCCAGATATGTAATCAACTATAAGTCTAG
>JBJSYU010000515.1:0-15608 GCA_046089945.1 Candidatus Methylumidiphilus sp. | reverse complement strand
GCGCTTCGAAACCGCCCGACACCTTGCTGGAAAACCTCAGCGAAGAAGAGCAATGGCAATTGTGGCGGCGGGTGGAATTGCAAATCGTCCAATAATTCGAGGTCGGCATGAATCGCTTTAAAGCGCTAGGCTGTGGGGTATTGCTGGGTTGTGCGCTGGTGGCCGCGCCAGCTTATGCCAAGCAATGGGCGATAGTCGTGGGCATCAACTCATACCCCAAAGGCGAGGCGGCTGGGTTCCCGTCGCTGCAAGGCGCGGTGAACGACGCCAAGCTGTTAGCCGCGACTTTGCGTCGGCGTGGCGTGGATTTGCCGGACAGCCGGATATTGTTGGACAGCCGCGCCACGGTGGCGAATTTCAAAGCGACTTGGAAACAATTGCTCACCGTCGCCCAACCCGGCGACACCCTTATCGCCACCTTTGCCGGCCATGGCGGGCAGGAAATGGAATTCGACGATCCACGCGATGAAAAGGACGGCAAAGACGAGACTTTGATATTCCATGATTTCGACCCGAAAAACCCGCAGCGCGGGCGCTTGTCCGACGATGAATTATATGCGCTGTTTGCGCAATCGCAGGCATTTCAAGTGATCTTTGTCGCCGACACCTGCCATTCCGGTGGACTAACCCGCGCCGTCGCCATACCCTCGGCCTTGCCCAGCCGGGGCATACTCGATACTTTTAAACCCAATCCCCCCGCCGCCGAACGCGCCAATCCCGGCGGCAACGACGGCCAAATCCTGCAAAACGTGACCTATTTGTCGGCCACCGAGGACGAGGCCAAGGAAATACCGGAAATCCGCGCCCCGGACGGCCAAGCGCATGGCGCGTTAAGCTGGAGTTTCGCCAAGGCGTTCACCGGCGACGCCGACCAAGACCATAACCAAATCGTCACCCGGCGCGAACTTGAGCAGTATGTCACCGCGCAAGTGCCGGTGCTGACCGCGCAGCGGCAATACCCCGGCTTATTGCCGCGAGGCAACCAAGACCCCGCGTTTAGCCTAGCGGCCAATACTACTCAGGCTGGCGGCAAACCGCCCAGCCCATCGGATACCCCCGCCATCGCGCTTAAAGTCAGTGGCGGCGCATTGCCAGCGGGTTTGCAGCATGTGCGCACCGACACCGCCGCGCCGCTAGTGCAATTCCAGATTACCGACGGCAAAGCCACGGCGTTCAATACCTATGGCGACCGCCTCACCGCGTTCGCCGCCGGGGATTTAGCCGCGTGGCAAAAGCTGATCGACAAATACCGTTTAATGGCGGCTTTGGACGGACGTTATAATACCCAGGCGACGCCGGTCAAAATCACGCTGCAACAAGGCAATGGGCTGCACCGTTTACAAGAGCGCCTAGCGTTTAGCTTCGATCCGAATTCCGACCGCCGCTATTTCCTGCTGTTTGATTTGGCGGGCAGCGGGGAATTGCAGTTTCTCTATCCCCTAGCCGAGCAAAACGACCCGCCCGCGCTCGCGCAGATACCCTATGCCTTGGCGTTGGACGTGCTGCCGCCGACTGGCGAAGATGATTTAGTTGCCGTGTTTTGCCAACAGCCGCAGGATGCCGCCGTGGCGCTGCTGCGCCAGCACAATGGCAAAGCCCCGCCCAACCCGGAGGCGTTGCTGCACAGCCTCAGCAAGGATTGCCAAATCGGGCGGTATGCGTTTTTCACCCAAGACTAGGAGTAATATACGATGAGCCAGATTGAGATTGCCTTTGGGTTTACACGAAAAATAGAAGGCTTGTTGGAGCAGTATTTCAGCGCCTCAGGCCGTGGACTGCACAGCAAAGTGGATAGCGCCGAAAACCGTTTGCCCGCGCCTTTGGTCAAGCGCATCCGCTGGATTGCGACGATCAGAAATAACTTGGCGCACACCGACGGCTTTCAAATCGACAATGTCGCGGATTTCAGCAAAACCTGCGAATCAGTGGTGGCCGAATTGGAAGCGCTGGCGCGGGAAAACCTCAGCCTCGTGGCGATGGACGCGAATATCCCGGCTATGCCGGGCCAAGCGGTCAAAGTGTATATCACCCGAACCAATAAACCGTTATTGGCGTTGGTTTTCGTGTTGGGGCTGGCATTCGGCGCGGCGGCGATGTGGCAGGCTTATGCCCAGGGCTGGGCCAGCTTGGACAGCGGTTTGTTTGCCGCCGAAAAACCCGAATCTTGGATCGAGACACCGGCCGGCAAAGACGCCAAGGGCAAGTCTGGCGCCAAGAAGAAAATCTACATCCAGCCCGATGGCCGGACGTGGACACCCAGCGAAACGGCACCTGTGCGCTGAAAATGCCCAGCTTGTTTGTTTATGCTTGTTTCCGCCACACACTGCACTTTTTAGATTCCCTCACTCCATTCCTCTCTCCGTACAAGGACAGTTTATGCCCATCGACCACGTGCGGGAGAGCCTGCGACAGGCGGCGCGACCGGTCAACAAGGGCGTTGCCGCAAGATTGTTGTTGCCACTTGTTGATAACTGTTCTCATCTGGTCTATGATTGATGGCAGTTCAACCAGCAAGGCCAACCGCCATGTACATCTGCATCTGCAAAAATGTGACCGACCGCCAGATCCGCAAAGCCGTCCAAAACGGCCATGTGAGCAATGTGAGGGATTTGCGAAGCTGCCTAGGCGCTTGCGACCAGTGCGGCAAATGCGCGCGCGACGCCAGGGAAGTGATCCGCGACGCGGTGATGGAGCGGGCGATGATGGAAAGCCGGGGGGCCATGGCGGCTTGAGCGGCTTGTTTAGCCAGCCTACAAAAAATGCGCCTTCCGGCGCATTTTTCGTTTTAGATGGACATCCCTGTCCCCCACACACCTGGGAAGGTCAAGCTTTAGAACACGATCACCGCGTCGGCGGAGAAGAGGAACTGCGAGTCTTTGGCGTCGCCGGCCGGGCCGTTGCCAAAGGGCTTGTACACGGCGCCGGTTTGGACGTTGCCTGGGCCGACCATGGAGCCATCGACCCAGTCGTAACGGACATTGGGGCGCAAGGTCAGCCATTTCAAAGGCTTATAGTTCAGGCCAACGGTGAAGGCGTACCAACTGGCCGGCTGGCAGGTCACGTTGCTGAGGTTGCCGGCGTTGCTGTAGGCGTTACCCGCGCTATCAACGTTGATCCCCGCAGCGATGCGGCCCGGCGAACACACGCGGAAACCGGCGTCGTCGCGGAACCACTCGCCCCTGACGCCGATGCCTAAATTGTCCATGATGTCGTACATCAAATAGGAGTTTATCCCGTACCATTCGGCATCCGTGTTGGCGCCGTTGAGCAACACGCCATTGGCGAAGCCGTGGTCGTGCTGCACGACCATGTGCAGGTTGTCCAGCAGGTTGTGCTTGAACACCATGCTATACATCGCCCACGCCGAGCTGTGGCGCTCGGACACGCCGCCGTAAGTGCCGGTCAGGTTGAACGAGGTGGCTTTGTCTTCGGTATTCCAGGTGCCGCCGATCAAGCCCGACCAGTTGCCGAGCTGCTGGTCGAAGCCGCCATCCCAGCCGCCGGTGGCGCTGCCGGTCAACAAGCCTGCGACCGTGGACCAGTTTTTGTCGAAGGTGTAGTTTGCCAACAGGCCGGTGTGGGTAAAGGGTTCGCCGTATTGCATGGTGTAGGCGTGGGTATAGAAGAAGTTGTCGGGCGAGGTGACGACTTCATAGCCAATCGGCGTGTAAAAATGGCCCAGCTTGAGGTTCAAGCCAGTGCCGACCGGGACATAGGCTTCCAAATACACTTGCGGGAAGGCGATATCGTAAAAGCGCTGGGTGTTTCTAAGGAAATTCAAGTCCCACTGGCTGCGCGTCAATGCCGTACCGTCGTTCACGTCATAGGCCGGCACACCGTAGGCCTGCGTGAAAATCGAATCGGTGCCGAACATGAAATCGGCGCGCCAGCCAAAGCTGAAGGCGTCGCCTTCGGTGGCCACGGCTTTTTGCAAGAACAAATAAAGTTGGTTCAACTGGAATTCGGCGGAACGGTCGCCGAATGTCACCGGGCCGTTGAAGTTGTTGTCCGGGCTGGTGCTGTTGTAGGTGATGCCGGCCTGCGCCCAACCGCCCAAGGTCACACCCAACTGCTTCATAAATTTGGTGTCGTTGATTTTCAGGCCCGCCGCGTTAAATGCGCCGGATGCCTCTTCGGTGGGTTCGACTTCGGGAACCGTCTCGCCGGCCGGGATAGGTTCGGCGGCCCACGCGCCGCCGGTCATCAAAGCTAAGGACAGGCCCACGGCCAAAGGCCGCAGTCTGATATTTACAGGTTTAGTGTGTTTCGTCATGGGTCATTGTCCTCTTATGGTTGAGTCTGGCGGAAAGCCTTATGCTTAGGTTTAGCAAGGCATATGCCATTGGCCTTTCGCATAACTTTCATAGGTTTATAAACAAAACGCCGAAAGCGGCGATGCTCCAATGCTGTGCGCCGAAAGGGATTTTGCTCCGAAACAAAGCGTAAGCGCGGCGGTGGCGGGCAAAATCATCGGCGTTCCCGCAACAAAACCCGCCATCCATACAACAAATCCAGGGCTGGCGCTTTGGCGCGGATTTGGCCGGGTGCTATGCTATGCGCCTCCCTTTCAAGCTCCTTCCAGTGAAACCGCCATGATCGATCCCACCCTCAGCGCCCGCTTTCGGCGCATCGGCCTGCTGACCCTGTTTGCCGTGTATCTTGTCATCCTCGCCGGCGGCATTGTGCGCGCCTCCGGGGCGGGCATGGGCTGCCCGGACTGGCCGAAATGCTTCGGCCAGTGGATACCGCCCACCGCCGAGTCGCAATTGCCGCCGAATTACCACGAAACCTACGCCCAGCGCGGCTATGCCGACACCCGCTTCAACGCGCAAAAGACCTGGACGGAATACGGCAACCGCCTGATCGGCGCGACCACCGGCATTCTGGTGCTGCTGACCTTGCTGGCCTCGCGCCATTTCCGCCAGTCCGACCCGGCGGTGTTTCAGGTGTCGCTGGCGGTGTTCCTCGCCATCGGCTTCCAGGGCTGGCTGGGTTCGGCGGTGGTGGCGAGCAATCTGCGGCCGTGGATGATTACCGCGCACATGCTGATGGCGTTTTTGATCGTCTGCCTGCTGCTGTACGCCATCGCCCGCTCGCAAAAAGAGCAGTTGGCCGACATCGACGCCACGCGGCTGCCGCCGCGCTTCAAAACGGTGCTGCTGGCGGCGATGGCGATGACCTTGCTGCAAATGGCGATGGGGACGCAAATCCGCCAGGTCATGGACCCGTTGATTTTCGAGAACCTCGTCCACGGCGACGGCGGCGACCGCAGCCTGTGGCGGGAGCATTTCCCGCTGATTTTCCTCGTCCACCGCTCGTTCTCCTCGCTGATCCTGTTCACCAACGGCTGGCTGGTCTGGCAGGTTTTCAAGCACGTCCGCCGCGACAACCTGCTGTTCCACTTCGGGATGGTGCTGGGCGGCTTGATCCTCACCGCCATCGCCACCGGCGTCAGCCTGGATCGGCTGGGCTTTCCTGCCGTCGCGCAGCCGGTGCATTTGCTGATGGCCAATTTGATCTTCGGCACACAGTTTTTCCTGCTGCTGGTGTACCGCTATGCGGAGACGGCGGGCAACGCGCCGACACTTAAGGAGCCACTGCTTAAGTCCCCTCGCCCGGTGGGGAGAGGGTTAGGGTGAGGCTGTGAACTGACCGTCAGTCGCAGTCTTTCAGCTCCAGGCCGGGCGCCGCCATGGACTGTGTCCCGGCGGTGTCGCGGATTTCCAGCCACCAGCGTTCCGCCAGCGCCCTGCGCGGCTTGATCTCGGCCACCACGCCCTGCGCCACGATCCGCGCCAACGCCGCCTCGGCGCGGTCTTTGCGGCTGACCACCGCCAGGGAAATGGCGTACTGGTTGTCCCCCTTGTCCACCAGCCACACATCCTTAAACCCCTTCTCCATCAGCATCTTGCGATTGGCCTGGGCGGCTTCCAGCGAGCCGGCCGACGGGTAGAGGATGGCGTAGCCAGTTTCGACGGGAGTCGGTTTTTTCACAAGCCTTGCTTGCCCGCCGAAGGCTTGCGCGGCGGCTTGGGCTTGCTGGGGTGAGGCATAGGGGCCGAGTCGGCGGCAGGTTTCCTGCGGCGCTTCGGGCTTTTCGGCTGCGGCGGGTTCGGGGATAGGCTCGGCGGGAAAATCGGGCTTTGGGCGCTCCGCTGGCGCAACGCTTTCGTGTGGTGGGCTGTCCGGGGCTGACAACTTCTCCGCCTGCGCCAAGGCCGGCTCGGGCAATTCTTTCAGCAAGACAAGACGTTCCACCGACAGGCCGGAGGCTAGTATCTGCTCCTCCCGCGTCGGCGTCCGGCCCATGCCGTTAGCCCACAGGAAAAACACGATATTGGCAAACGCCAGCAAGAAAAACAGAGGTTTCATCGGATTAAAAAATCTCTGATTGAGTCCCCACGCCCCGTGGGGAGAGGGTTAGGGTGAGGGGCAAACGATTGGATTTTAAGACCCTCCCCCTGCGAGTGGGAGGGAGTAAAGAGTTAATCAGGGCATCCTTCAGCCGGGCAAGCCTTCGGCCATCGCCAGCAGCCCTTCCAGCACCAACTCAGGACGCAACTCATGCGGCATGTCCAGTTCGGCGGCGATGGCCGGTGCGTCGCCGCCGGTCAACAGCAGCCTGAACGCGCCGCCGGCGTCACGGGCGGCGGCGCGGACACCGCGCTCGACCAGCCCCGCCGCCGCCTGCAGGGTGCCGCCGACAATACCGGCCAGCGTGTCGCGGGCCAAGTGGCTTTGGCATTCAAGCTCGGCCAATGGCAGACCATGGGTGCCGCGCGCCAAGGACTGCCGCATCAGCGCCAGCCCCGGCGCGATCCAGCCGCCCAAATGCCGGCCGTCGGCGTCCAAGGCGTCGAAGGTGATGGCTGTGCCGCAGTCGGCGACGCACACCGGCCCGGCGCACCCGCGCCGGGCGCCGATCAGCGCCACCCAACGATCCACCCCCAGCTTTTCCGGGTTGGCGTAGCCGTTCACCACACCAAAACCCGCCGCCGCCGACTGCGCCCACAGCGGCGCCATCTGCCAGCGCCGCTCCGTCCACGCCTGCACGGTGCGGATTTTGTCCAAACCGGCCACCGTGCAGGCCACGATCCGCGACGGCGGCGGATGCCCGCCCCAGCGCCTCGGCAAGGACTCCGCCAGCGCGGCGGTGGCAAACGGCTCGCCCGGCGCCACCCGGCCATCGCGGCCAAAGCCCCATTTCACCCGGCTATTGCCGATATCCACCAGCAGCACAGACCCACTCATAACACACGCAACCGCAACTCGCCGGAGGCGAACTCTTTGACGCCAGCCTCCCCGCAGTCCAACACCAGCAAACCCGCGTCGGACACGCCCAGCAGCGTGCCGACGATGGTTTTGCCGCCCAAGTGCAGCGCCACCGCGCGCCCGGCGTGGCAATGCCATTGCCGCCATTCTTCGATATAGCCGGCCAAGCCGCGCTCAGGGTAGTCGGCCAACAGCCGCAGCACCTCATCCAGCAGCAAAGCCACCAATCGGTTGCGCGATGGCGGCGCACCGCCAGTGATCTGGCCCAAATCCACCCAATCTTGGTCGATGGCCTCGGCGGCGGCCGGCGGAATGTGCAGGTTCAAGCCGATGCCGACCACCACCGCGCAGCGCCCATGCGCCTCGCCGGACACTTCCAGCAAAATGCCGCCAAGCTTGCGCGCCTGCCACAGCACATCGTTCGGCCATTTCAGGCCCAGCCCGGCGATGCCCGCCCGGCGCAGCGCGTGCGCCAGGGCGACGCCGATGCTTAAGCTCAAGCCCGCGACGCTGGCCTGCTCCTCAAAGCGCCACAGCACCGACAGGCAGATATTGCCGGCGAACGGCGATTGCCACACGCGCCCGACCCGTCCACGGCCTGCGGTTTGATGCTCGGCCAGACACACCGCGCCACTTGCCAAGCCGGCAGTGGCCTGCGCCATTAAATACGTATTCGTGGAATCGAGTTGATCGTGAATATCCAGCAGCGTGAGCAGCGGCCGGGCTTCGGCAGATAATTGCGCGGCAATGACTTCCGCGTCCAATAACTCCAAAGGCCGCGCCAAGCGATAACCTTTGCCGGATACTGCGTTAATCTCCAAACCCAGTTGTTGCAATTCATGAATTATCGACCACACCGAAGCACGGCTGCAATGCAAGGTTTGCGCAATGTGGCTACCCGAATGGAATGCGCCATCGGCGAGTAATTTGAGTATAGCTTTGCGGGCGGGGTGGAATTGCATAATGTCAGAACGGATTACCCGCCCCTGCCCTCCCGCCATAGCCGATCCAATTCGCGCAAGCGCTCCAGTTTCTCGGCAATTTTAATCTCCAAACCACGCGGGGCCGGCCGGTAATAATGGCGCGGCGTCATCGCATCGGGAAAATACTTCTCCCCGGCGGCGTAGGCGTCCGGCTCGTCGTGGGCATACCGATAGGCTTTGCCGTAGCCCAGGCTTTTCATGAGTTTTGTCGGGGCGTTGCGCAAATGCACTGGCACCTCCAGGCTACCGGTCTGTGCGGCATCGACGCGGGCGGTGTTATAGGCGGTATAGGCCGCATTGCTCTTCGGCGCGCTGGCCATATACAGCACTGCCTGCGCCAAGGCCAATTCGCCTTCGGGGCTGCCTAAACGCTCTTGCGCATCCCAAGCATTCAAGGCCAATTGCAAGGCGCGCGGGTCGGCGTTGCCAATATCTTCCGAGGCGATGCGGGCAATCCGCCGCGCCAGATACAGCGGGTCACAACCGCCATCCAACATCCGGCACAGCCAATACAAAGCCGCATCCGGGGCAGAACCACGCACCGATTTGTGCAACGCGGAAATCTGGTCATAAAACGCCTCGCCCTGCTTGTCGAAGCGCCGCGTCCCGCCGCCGGCCAATACTTGCTTGGCGATGGCCTCGGTGATGGTGCGGTTCTCCGTCGGCAGCAAATCGGCGGTGATTTCCAGCAGGTTTAGCAGTTTGCGGGCGTCGCCGTCAGCGGCGGCGATATACCAGCGGCGCGATTCGTCGGGAAACTGGATTATCGGCAAGCCTAAGCCACGGGTTTCATCGGTCAAGGCGCGGTCGATGACGTGCAGTAAATCTGCTTCGCTAAGGCTTTGCAGCACATACACCCGCGCCCGCGACAATAAGGCGTTGTTCAACTCGAACGAGGGGTTTTCCGTGGTCGCGCCGATGAAGAAAAACGTGCCGTCTTCGACATGCGGTAGAAAAGCGTCCTGTTGGGATTTATTGAAGCGATGCACCTCGTCCACAAACAGGATTGTGCGGCGGTTTTCCTCGGCCAATATTTTCTTCGCTGTCGCCACTGCCTCGCGGATTTCCTTGACGCCTGACAGCACCGCCGACAAACTCAGGAAAAACGCCTGGGCATGGTTGGCAATCAACCGCGCCAAGGTGGTTTTGCCGGTGCCGGGCGGCCCCCAGAACACCATCGAATGCAGCCGCCCGGCTTTCACCGCCTCATATAAGGGCTTGCCCGGCGCGATCAAATGCGACTGCCCAATATACTCGTCGAGATTGGCTGGGCGCAGGCGTTCGGCCAAAGGCTTATGGGTTTCCAACGCGGCCGCCATCATTTGTCTTCAAACACATCCACTCCAGCGGGCGGCTTGAACTCAAACTTTTCCGCGTCCAGCTTGGCCCCCAGTTTCAGCTTGGTGAAATAGATCCGCGTCAATTGGCCAAAATTGTCGCCCAACTGCATACCGGCCAACATATCGCCATCCAAGCCGATCAACACATACTTGAATCCGCTTTCCTCTTCCTTAGGGATAAGCTTGATCCAATACAAACCCTCGTCTTTGTCTTGCGATTCGATGGTGAAATTCTTTTCCAGCGCCACTTCGCCACTGAGCAATAAAGCCGGTGTGGAGCCTATGGCTTGGTTGAGCTTTTTCACCGTCACCTGCGCCAAGTCCACATCGTAAAACCACACTTTGCCGCCGCTGGAAATAATTTCCTGCTGGTAAGGCTTGGTGTAATCCCAGCGGAATTTGCCCGGTCGTTGCAGGTAAAACTCGCCACTGGACGATTTGCCCGCCTCGCCTTTCTCGTTGACCACGACTTGGCGGAAATCGGCTTGCAGACTGCCAGCTTTGGCAAGGAAATTGTGCAGGCGTTGGACGGGCGTATCATCGGCAAACGCCGGGCTTAATGCCCCAGCGGCCAGCCAAAAAAGCCCTAGGCATAACGGTTTTAACATGCGGGGGTTCCTAAATGATTTGACAGCGGGATTCGTCATCGGCGGGAGGCTCGGCTTGGGAAAACTCAATGCGCTCATAGATATCCGCCAAAGCCAACGCGCAGCCTATGGACGGCAAGGAAACGGTGGCGTCCAGCCCGATAGCGGCGGAATACAGCCAAAAGCCCTTGGGCTGGCGCTGGTACAATTCGACCATGGGCAAGGCGATGGAAACCAAGGCATACTCTTGCAGCGATTCCAGGCAAGCAATATAGCGCCTGAATTTTTCGCCCCGGTCAAACAACTCCGTACTAGGCGACAACACCTCGATAATCAGCGTGGGATTCAGCAAGACATCGCGGCATTCGTCGTGGAATTTTGGCTCGCCGCAAACCACCGACACGTCGGGATAGGAAAACAAGCCTTTGGATTGGCCGGGAAAATAGAGGCCGCTTAACACTTTCATGTTGGGTGAAAGCCCTCGGCACGGTTTGCCGCGCAATTGCAAGCCTAGTGTTGCCGAAAGGTTGAAGCAGATTGTGCTGTGTTCCAAGCTCTCGCCAGCCATCAGATAAGCTTGGCCGTCGAGATACTCGTGGCGCTCCTCGGCGTCACGCTCATCGGCCAAATACGCGTCGAACGTGTATGAAGGTTTAGTTTGTGGCAGGCCCATAGAGTTTACCTCGTGCGCAATGTTGATTAAATCAAAGCCGCTTCGCCAAGGTTTCGGCATAGCCGGTGTAATCGCCGGGCGTTAGCGCCAATAGCCGCTGCTTCGCATCTTCGGGTATTGAGAGACCGGACACAAAACGCTGCAAATCCTCTGCGCTGATGCGCCTGCCCCGCGTCAACTCCTTGAGCTTCTCATAAGGCTTTTCCACGCCATAACGTCGCATGACTGTCTGGATGGGTTCGGCCAGCACTTCCCAATTGGCGTCCAAATCCGCTTCCAGCGCATCGGGATTCAAGCTTAATTTGGACAAGCCTTTGAGTGTGGATTCCATTGCGATAATGGTATGCGCGACGCCTACGCCTAAATTGCGCAGCACGGTGGAGTCCGACAAATCGCGCTGCCAGCGCGAAATTGGCAGCTTCTCGGCCAAATGGCCGAACAAGGCGTTGGCCAGACCGAGATTCCCCTCGGAGTTTTCAAAGTCGATGGGATTGACCTTGTGCGGCATGGTCGAGGAGCCGACTTCGCCAGCCACGGTTTTCTGGATGAAATAACTCTGCGCGATATAGCCCCAAACATCGCGGTTGAAGTCAATCAGCACGGTATTAAAACGCGCCAGCGCTTGGAAAAATTCGGCGATGTAGTCGTGCGGCTCAATCTGGGTAGTATAGGGATTGAAAGCCAAGCCTAGCGACTCGACAAAATCACGGGCGAAAGACGGCCAGTCCACCTCCGGGTAGGCGACCATATGGGCGTTGTAATTGCCCACCGCGCCGTTGATCTTGCCGAGCAGTTCGACTTTTTCCAGATGCCCGTATTGGCGCTCCAGCCGCGCCGCGACATTGGCGAATTCCTTGCCCACCGTGGTCGGCGTGGCCGGCTGGCCGTGAGTGCGCGACAGCATGGGCTGGGCCGAATAGTCATGGGCCAGCACCCAGACCGCCTCGATCAGCTCGGCCATATCCGGCAACAGTTCACGATCCCGCGCCTCGGTCAGCATCAAAGCATAGGCCAGATTGTTGATATCTTCGGAGGTGCAGGCGAAATGGATGAATTCGCTGACGGCGGCCAATTCCGGCACGGCGGCGGTGCGCTCTTTCAAAAAATACTCCACCGCCTTGACGTCGTGGTTGGTGGCCTTCTCGATGGCCTTCACGCGCTCGGCGTCGGCCAAGGAAAAATCGGCAAAGATCGCCTCAAGGTGGGCGGCGGCGGCGGCGCCAAACGGCGGCACCTCGGCAATTTCAGGCGCTTGCGCCAAGGCTTGCAGCCAGCGGATTTCCACCAGCACCCGAAAACGGATCAGGCCGAACTCACTGAGGATGGGGCGCAGGGAATTGACTTTGCCGGCATAGCGGCCATCAACGGGGGACAGGTTGTTTAGCGTCATGGTTGTTATTGGGCTGATGGTTGAATGGGTGGAATCATCCCTGTGAATGCAGGCTTTGGCAAGTGCCGGGCGGCAGTTTGTGGGCAAGCATGCCGCGCAACGGCCGCCTCACAGCCCAGCAGCGCCCTCGTCTTCCGCCGCCAAAGCCCATGGATTGCCCCAGGGGGCGCGGTCGCCCCCAGCGCAACGCTTCGTCGGCGGCCGCGGGCAGAATGATTTGGTTTGGTTTGGGGATGGCGGCGCGGCAGAGGACTCGGCCTGCTGTGGAGGCTGCTTGGAAATTCCAGCCGCCTAGATTGGGGTTAGTGCGGCCTTTATGCCGCCGGGTGTTTGCGTGAGTCAAAAAAAGCGGAGGATACGCCATCCGGGCAACCCAAGCAGGGGCGCGTGGTGCTGACGAAAGCCGCTGCCCGGCGTAAGGTGCGCGATGCGCAGCCTACAAAGCTCAATGCCGCGCAGCGGTGCCTTGATGGTAGCCGGGGGTTTTTACCCGGAATGCGACAAGCCTAGATTCCGTCGCCTAGCGACGGTTGCAAGGCGCTGATTTCGGCGGTGATTGTCAACCGTTGCCACGCGATGGCACGCCCCTCTAATGCCGTTTTCCAGGGGTTAAAACCACCGGCTACATTCACCGACCGCTACGCGGCCAAATTGCGGCAACGACTTCACTCTTTGTATCGACGCCTTGCCGCTTATGCCATGTAGCCATGATAGGGTACGAGACTGTGAAAGTATCCGGTTTTTGCCGGTTTTGACAATGAAAAATCAATGGGCTGGAGTCGAGAAATTGCCATTTTGGGCAATACTTTCACAGTCTCGTGCGCACCGCGCACCTTATCGGATTCCAAACGGTGCGCACGATAAAGCCTTGCGCACCCTACATGATCCGCCCGACAAACCCCCGGTAACTCCAAAAAATTTCGGGTATCGGCGACCTAAGTACAGGACAAAACCTCCAAGGCCCACAGGAAATCCTGGAATTTTTCGGTGAGGCTCAAGGCGATGTTGCGCAGGAAGTCGAGGCCGTGGCGGAACAGGGACTTGAGGGGGCGCTGGAGTGTTTTTTTAAAAGGACGGGGGTTTGCTCGTGGAGCAGTTGGCCGGCCTTGTAAGTCCAGGCGAAGGCCAGGGCGAGCAGGCCCATGAGCTTGGACAGGCGCCCGGGGTCGGTGAGGTGGGTGTCCTCGAAGTTGAATCCCCGGCTTTTCAGGCGGCCGAACAGGGTCTCGACCTGTCGGCGGCCGGCGCAGGCGTCGAGGGCCCCGGCCTGCGGCGCGACGGACAGGAAGCCGTCGAGGCGCAGCGCGGTGAGGTGGACGAAGCCGCCCCGGGCCGGGCGGCGGCCGCGCAGGCGGCGGCACTCGCCGGGCTTGAGCGGGCCGAACAGCGTGTCCAGGCGCACCGTCCGGTTCCACGCGTTGGGGACGAGGGTGTTGCGCCTGAGGCGCTGGTGGAACGGGAGGAACCACGCCTCGCCGACGAACTCGCGGAAGGCGAAGCGCCTCGATCTTGGCGACGCCGAAGACTTTGATGAAGCGCTCCATCAGGGCGATGCGCTCGGCGGTGTCGGAGTTGCCCGCCTTGTCCAGGACAGCGGCAGCGCGACGCCGGGCACGAGGTTGTGATGTCCACCTTGCCGAACCGCCAGTGGGTGCGGTCCATCGTCAGCCGCCACGGGCCTTCGCCGGCCGGGCCGACGCGCGCCAGCAGGCGGGCCAGGTCGTCGTAGCCGATCTCGAACGAGCGGAAGAAGCGTTGCAGGCGCTGGGAGTCCACCTTGGCCGGGCCGACGAAGCCGGTGGCCAGTTCGGCGAGGCTGACGCTGCGCACCTTGAGCAGCGCCAGCAGGAACTGGGCGAGGAAGCTGATCCTCGCGCCGTGCCAGGGCAGGTGTCCGGCCAGGACGGCCTTGAGTTCGCGGATCGGGTCGTTCGGGGAGCCAGTCATCGGGGCGGGAAAAAGCACTTAGTCTACCCCATGGCAATCAATCGGTTAAGTTTTTGTCCTGTACTTAGTGGGCGCCGTTACACGGCCAATGCCCGTTCGCCGCGCAGTATGCCGGTGGTGCCGGAGCGGACGACTTCGATGATGTTGTCTTCGCCGACGGTGTGCAGGAAAGCGTCGAGCTTGGACTTTTCGCCGGTGATTTCGATGACGTAGGTGGTGGGGGTGACGTCGAGGATGTTGCCTCGGAAGATGTCGGCGAGGCGTTTGATTTCCTCGCGCATGTCGCCGACGGCGCGGGCTTTGACCATCATCAACTCGCGTTCGATGTGGGCGAACTCGGAGATGTCGATGAGTTTGACGACGTCGATGAGCTTGTTGAGCTGCTTGGTGATTTGCTCGATGATTTCGTCGCTGCCGGTGGTGACGAGGGTCATGCGCGACAGCGTCGGGTCTTGGGTGGCGGCGACGGTCAGCGACTCGATGTTGTAGCCGCGCGCGGAGAACAGGCCGGCCACGCGGGACAGCGCGCCGGATTCGTTTTCGATGAGGATGGAGATGATATGGCTCATGGCGGCTTACGCAAGCTCTGTGTCGGGGTTGACGCCGGGGGCGAGGCGCATGTCATGGTGGGCCTTGCCGGCTTCGATCATCGGATAGACGTTTTCGGTGGGGTCGGTGATGAAGTCCAAAAACACGGTGCGGTCTTTTAGCCTAAAGGCTTCCTCCAGCGCCGGGCGCACGTCGGCATGCTTGTCCACGCGGATGCCAACATGGCCGAAGCTTTCGGCCAGCTTGACGAAGTCCGGCAGGGTTTCGTGGTAGGAATGGGAGTAGCGGCTTTCGTAGGTGAATTCCTGCCACTGCCTGACCATGCCCATGAAGCGGTTGTTGAGGTTGAGGATTTTAATCGGCGTGCGGTATTGCAGCGCGGTCGCCAGTTCTTGGATGCACATTTGGATGCTGGCCTCGCCGGTGATGCAGGCGACGTCGGCGTCGGGGAAGGCCAGCTTGACGCCGATGGCGGCGGGCATACCAAAACCCATGGTGCCCAAGCCGCCGGAGTTGATCCAGCGCCTCGGCTTGTCGAACTTGTAGAACTGCGCGGCCCACATTTGGTGCTGGCCGACATCGGAGGTGACGAAGGCATCGCCCTTGGTCAGTTCCCACAGTTGCTCAACGACGTACTGCGGTTTGACGACTTTGCCGCTGCGGTCATAGCCTAGGCTGTCGAGGCGGCGCCAAGCGTCGATGGTGTGCCACCATTGCGCCAGCGCGGTGGCGTCGGGCTTGATGTCGCTGGCTTTGATCTGTTCGATCATGTCTTCGAGGATGGGGCGGACTTCGCCGACGACGGGGATGTCCACATGGACATTTTTGGAGATCGAGGAGGGATCGACGTCAATGTGGATGACTTTG
>JBJSYU010000514.1:0-3069 GCA_046089945.1 Candidatus Methylumidiphilus sp. | reverse complement strand
TGAATCATTTTTTGATGCGCGGCTTGGCAAAGTGCCGGGGCGAGTTTAGCTTGATGGTGTTGGGTTATAACTTCACCCGCGCCCTAAACATTCTCGGCGCTGATGTGCTAAGGGACTATTGCGCCCAGCGTCCGGGGTTCATGCTGAAAAACGTATAAGTATGGATTGAAAATAGGTCGTTCTGACCATATTTTGGCGATTGAATATCCAAAATGAGCAGTTTTCCAAAAACATCCCCATAAAACAGCCTAGAGGCTATCTGACTTTATTATGAATACTTTCATAGTCGCCGTAGCGTGGAAACGACCAACGAGATGTCGGCGTTCCTGTGGGCGGCACTGCCGTAGCGCCGACATCCCTGTCGGCGAAGCGGGCGTCAAGCCCGCCTTCTAAAAAAAAGTCGGCTCAAGCCGCCCGAAGACCTCGCCGCAAGGATGCCGGCGCTCCGCCCCGGCTTCACCTATCCGTCGGCTTGTGCCAGACTAGCGGCGCAACCGGAGAGCCTGAAATCCCATGAACACCAGCTTATTTGGCGGCTTCGCCATTGTCGTTTACCTCGCGGCCAGCGCCGCGTTGATCCATTCCTTGCGCACCGACTACATCGACGCGGCGGCTTCGGCGTGGCAGCGGCGGCGGATTTTGGCGCTGGGCTGGCTGGCGGCGGGGCTGCACGGGGCCAGTTTGTCGGATATGTGCGACCGCGCCGGCACGGTGAATTTCAGCTTTTTGAGCGTGTCGTCGCTGGCCGGGCTGTTGGTCGTCGGCATTTTGCTGTTGGCGGCGTTGAGCCGGCCGGTGGACAAGCTCGGCGTCATTCTGTTTCCGTTGAACGCCTGGCTGCTGCTGTTGAAACTGGCCTTGCCGGAGGCGGCGCACACGCTGAAAATCCATTCCTGGCAGATGAACGCGCATATTTTGGTGTCGATGCTGGCGTATAGTTTTCTGAACATGGCGGCGTTGCAGGCGTTGTTGCTGGCCTTGCAGGATTGGCATTTGCGCCGCCGCCACGCGCGCGGCTTGATCCGCTCGCTGCCGCCGTTGCAGACGATGGAAAAGCTGCTGTTCCAGTTGATTGCCGCCGGCTGGGTGTTGCTGGGGCTGTCGCTGCTGTCCGGCTTTGTGTTTGTGGAAAACTTGTTCGCGCAGCATTTGGTGCATAAGACGGTGCTGTCGATCTTGGCGTGGCTGGTGTTCGGCACATTGCTGGCCGGGCGGGCGGTGCAGGGTTGGCGCGGGCCGACGGCGATCCGCTGGACGCTGGGCGGTTTTGCCGCGCTGATGCTGGCGTATTTCGGCAGCAAGATGGTGCTGGAATGGATTTTGAACCGCCATTGACCCGGCTTGCAGCGCTGGGCTTTTGACCCTATCATTGCCGCGCTTGAAACCAGCGCCCTTCCCCGGTCGGCTTCCGCGCCGACGCCTCTCCTTGAGAACCACTGAAGATGAAACGACCGTTGACCGCAGCACTTGCCCTCAGCGCATTTGCCTTGTCGATTTGCGCACCCGTGGGCGCCGACACGCTGTATGTCACCTTGGAAAAGGACAATGCTTTGGCGGTGGTGGACGGGGCCGGCGGCAAACTGGTGAAGACCGTGAAAATCGGCAAGCGTCCGCGTGGCATCGCAATCAGCCAGGATTTCAAGCAGCTTTATGTCGCAGTCAGCGACGACAACACGATTTTGGTGATCGACAGCGCCAGCCTGAAAGTGCTGGGCAAGCTGCCCTCCGGCGAAGACCCGGAAAGCTTCGCCATCAGCCCCGACGGCGCGTTGTTGTATGCCTCCAACGAGGACGACAATCAGGTCACGGTGATTGATATCGCCAAGCGCAAGGCGGTGAAGCAGATTCCGGTCGGCGTGGAGCCGGAAGGCATCGCCGTCAGCCCGGACGGGCGCTGGGTGGCCAGCACCAGCGAGACCACCAACATGGCGCATTGGATCGACCGCGCCACGCTGGAGATCATCGACAACACGCTGGTCGATCCGCGCCCGCGCTCGGCGCAGTTCACCGCCGACAGCAAGCAATTGTGGGTGAGTTCGGAAATCGCCGGCAATGTGTCGGTGCTGGACGTGGCGACGCGGCAGTTGGTGAAGAAAATCAGCTTTGCCGTGGCCGGGGTGACGCAGGAGAAAATCCAGCCGGTCGGCATCCGCATCGATGCGGCTAGGCGTTTTGCTTATGTCGCGTTGGGGCCGTCCAACCGCGTCGCGGTGATCGATGCGCAGAAATTGGACGTGGTGGACTATTATCTCGTCGGCCAGCGCGTGTGGAATCTGGAGTTTTCGCCCGACGGCAAACGGCTCTATACCACTAACGGCGTCAGCAACGATATTTCCATTATCGACTTGGAGCAGCGCAAAGTCGTCAAATCGGTGGCCGTCGGCCATTATCCTTGGGGGCTGGCCGTCAAGCCTTAATCTTCCTCTGACAAGTCCCCTCTCCCTGTGGGGAGAGGGTTAGGGTGAGGGGTAATCTATTTAATTTAAAACCCTCACCCCAGCCCTCCCTCTGCGAGGGGGAGGGGGCAATAACTTAACCAGAGCTTTCATTGATGCATTTCACCCAACCATGACCGCACCCGCCCTTGCCGTCCAAAATGTTTCCCTGTCCTATGGCGAAAAGCTTGCCTTGGATCGGGTCAGCTTTACCGTCTTTCCAGGCGAATGCACGATCTTGCTCGGCCCTAATGGTGCCGGCAAATCGAGCCTGTTTTCGCTGATTACCCGCTTATATGACAGCCGCCAAGGTTCGATTGATATTGCCGGTTTTGCTCTTAAACGCCAGTCCAGCAAAGCCTTGGGCAAGCTTGGCGTGGTGTTCCAGCAATCCACGCTGGATATGGATTTGAGCGTGGAGAGCAATCTGTATTACCACGCCGATTTGCACGGCATCAGCCGCAAAACCGCGAAGGTGCGTATCGAGGAAGAATTGGAACGCCAATCGATGTATGCCCGCCGCCACGAAAAAGCCCGCCAACTCAACGGCGGCCACCGCCGCCGCGTGGAAATCGCCCGCGCCCTGCTGCACAAGCCGGAATTGCTGCTGCTGGACGAGCCGACCGTCGGCCTG
>JBJSYU010000513.1:0-4138 GCA_046089945.1 Candidatus Methylumidiphilus sp. | reverse complement strand
GTTGCCGGCGATCAGGCCGACCAGGATCACCAGCCAGTAGTTGAAGCTGACTCCGGCCAGCAGCACGGCCAGCAGGCTCAGCCCCAGCACCACGGCGGACGCACCCCAAACGGAATGGCGCAGTGCCTTCAGCAGTTCCTCCAGGCTGGCGGTCTCGCCGATTTCGGCCAGATGCCGTTGCAGGTACAGATGGGCTTTGCGCACCAAGCCGGCCACGCCGGTGAGCGGGGCGGCTTCGGCCTGCGCGGCGGCGCTGTCGTCCACTTTTTCGCCCAACACCATGTAAACGCCGAACAGCGAGGAGATGATGCCGACAGCGGCGACCAAAAACGGCAGGCCGATGAAGGCCAGCGTGTGTTCGCCGCCAAACGACGCGCCCAGGGTGGCGGCGGCGATGATCGAGCTGCTGTAGCTCTCGAACAAGTCGGCGCCCATGCCGGCCACGTCGCCGACGTTGTCGCCGACGTTGTCGGCGATGACCGCCGGATTGCGGGGGTCGTCTTCGGGGATGCCTTTTTCAACTTTGCCCACCAAGTCGGCGCCGACGTCGGCGGCTTTGGTGTAGATGCCGCCGCCGACGCGGGCGAACAGCGCGAGGCTGCTGGCGCCGAAGCCGAAGCCGGTGATGTAGACGAGCTGGTTGGGGTTGCCCAGGAACAGCAGGTACAGCAGGCCCATGCCGAGCAGGCTGAAGCTGACCACGGACATGCCCATCACCGCGCCGCTGCCGAACGCCACGCGCAGGCCCTCATGCAGGCCATGGCTGGCGGCTTCGGCGGTGCGGACGTTGGCGCGGACGGCGACGTACATGCCCAGATAGCCGGCCCCGGCCGAGGCCACCGAGCCGAACACGAAGGACAAGGCCGTCTGCCACTGCAAGAACACGGTGATGACGGTGGCGACGATGGCGACGAAAATCGCCAGAATCCGGTATTCCCGGTTGAGGAACGCCGATGCGCCCTCTTGGATGGCGTGGGCGATGCCTTGCATGATGTCGTTGCCCTGGCCGTAGGCCAGCACGCGGCGCAATTGCCAGACGACAAACCAGACGCCCAAAAGACCCATTAAAAATGCGATGAAAACCGCTGCGTTTGCTTGTATCACGATAGCACCTCTCCTCTTTGATTGACGAACATGTTATTGGGAAATGGGCCGTAGTCGGCTCACAGATTGGCCTGCCGCCACCAGTTGGCATGGTCGCGGCGCAATACCTCGTGCGAAGGCATCGCGTAAAACGCCAAATCGGGGCCGTTGCCGACGTAAAAGCCTTTTTTGACCATGCGGTAGGGAAACTCCACCGAGTTGGCGCGCTGCACCAGTTTGGTCTGCTTGGTTCTGGGGTCGAGTACCAGCAAGGCTTCGCGCAGGCGGTGCATGTAAGGGTAGGGCAGTTCGCCGACCGGGCCGTTTTCCGGGTCGGACTCCAACGCGCCTAAGCCCAGTTCGACAAACGTCAGCGCCGGGAAATGGATGAACTTACTCGGTGCGCTAGTCAGTGTGCGGTAATACTCCACCGGCCCCAAGGTGCTGACCAACAGGCTGGTGGCCGGCGACAAGTCTTGGTAAAGATGGCGGCCGGGGCTGTCCTCGGCGCTTGGGTCTTGCCGGTTCAGCGCCAAGGTCTGGCCGTAACTGGTGCCTAGCCACAATGTCCCCAAGGCGCTGATCGGGAGATGCTCCAATACCCGGTACACCGACAGGTATACCGAGTTTTTCGGCGTGCCGTCAGGATGCGGCACACAGCGGGCAATACCCTCGTCTATTGGAAAGTAGTTGTTGCGGAAAGCCGGGTCAACCTCGAAGAAAATCACCTCGCCTTTCGATTTAAAGTTATGCCCGGTCGCGTAATACTGCCCAAATTGCTTGGGCGGCAGGTGCGAAGCGATCAAGGCTTCGGGAATCAGCGAAAAGTACAGATAGACCGACATGGTGGGTTATCCTGCCGGTTTACTTTTTGGCCGGCTTGCTGACGATGATGGATGCCGCTTTGGTCAAACGCGCCACCACCGTGTCGCCTTGCTTGACTTCATTCAGGCGCTTGACCTCCGGGCCGACCACCACTTTTTTGAGCTTGCCTTCCGGGCCTTTCAGCGTCACTTCGCGGGTCTGGTAATTGATGTCGATGACGGTGGCGCTGACTTCCACCGACTTGATGACGGCCATGCCCGGCTTGGCGCCCTTGGCCGCGCGCGCCACTTCTTCCTGTCCTTCGGCGCTGGGCTGTTGCTTGCCGTCGGCGACAAACAGTTCGACCGACTCCAAAAACTGCGCCTTGACCTCGTCGCCCACGCGGATTTGCGCAAAATTGCGCACTTCCGGCCCGCATTTCACCTTGGCCAGTTTGCCGTCGGGATATTGCAGCGTGACGACGCGGTTCTTCTTGTCGATGGACTTGACCGTGGCGGTGACGACGATCAACTCGGCTTCCTGGCCGGCCGGGCGGTCTTGCGGGGCGACCTCTTGGGCGACTGGGGCGGGGGCCGGGGCCGATTGGCTGGCGCAGCCGGACAGCAGCGCGACGGTCGCCAGGGCGCTGGCGGCAAACACAAAACGAGGCTTTCTCATGGGATGGTTCCTGCTTTTTTTGATGGATGGTTGGGGAAAGAGGTTGAAGATTGCCGGATTCTAAGGCATATGGCGTTCGGACTTGTCGCCTGGGTGCTGCGCTTGCGGGGGCAGGGTGAAGGAACCCGTAGCCCGGCAATGCGCCAGGCGCTGGACGCCGCGCTCGCCCCAGGCTTTGAGGGCGGCTTTCACGTCGTTCCAGGCGGCGTTGCGCGGATCCATGTCGCCGCCGCGTTTGTCCGCCGCCGCATACAGGCGCTCGCCGGTCATCGCGTCGACCGCTTCCAGCTCAAACGCCACCTCGCCAGTGAACAGCGCCGGGGCATTGCCTTGCGCCTGCGCGGCCGCCGCTTTCGCTGGCCCGTCCGGCAATTTCGCTTCCGTGAGCGCGACGCGGAGGCGCATGACATCCACCGCCGGCGTCTCGGCCAATCCATAGCCACTTTGGGCGGCGGACTGTTGCAGGATTTGCCCGGCTTGGTCGAGCAGTTTGCTGCGCTCCCCAGGGGCCAGCTTGGCAAACGCGGAATCCTTAGGGCTGGCCCACAACGCCACCGGCTCCAGCAGGATTCTTGTGTATTTCTTGCAGTCGGCCTTGGGGTTGGCGTACATCAGCAAAGGATCGCCGCTGTTTTCGGCGCCCGGACGCAGTTGCGAATAATCGCCTAGAAAACCCGATGCCGAGACGCTGCGGGTTGGTGTGGCGCTGCCGCAACCATTCAGGGTTACGGCCAAAACCAGGGCCAGAAGCGGAAAAGCGGCGTGTTTTGCCGCTGGCTTTTGCCGGCAACGCCCAACGGCGGATAAGCGCTTCATACGTCTCCTTAAAAGATATTAACGTGAATTGTCCAAAGCCACTAAGAAAACCCAGCAATCCGTTTGGGTTTGAGCGGCGGCTATAACCTTAATTATACAGGCTGCATTAGCGTAAACAGAAGACATTGTTGGATAACAGTGTTATTCCCGCCAGCCACCGCGAAGCCTAGCTTTCCTCGCGCAGCAGCCGGACTTGCAAGGGCTTGGCGCTATCGACATGGACATCGCGCTGCGCGAAAGCCATGACTATCCCGTGGGCCGCGCATGCCTTGTAGATCATGTGGCGCAGGTCGCTGGCGACCAGCGGCCAGTCCACGCCGGGTTTTAGCTCGACCCAGACATACAGGCAAAACTGCAAGGCGTCGGCACCGAAATCCTCGAACAACACCTGCGGGGCCGGCTTGTGCTGCACCAGCCCGTGGCGGCCGGCCTCGGCCAGCAGCACGTCGGTCACTTCCTGCACCGACGAGCCGTAGGCGACGCCGAGCTTGACCGCGATGCGCACCGACTGGCTGCTCAGCGTCCAGTTGGTGACTTTTTCCTCGATGAACGTACTGTTCGGGATCAAGGTTTCGATGCCGTTGCCGTCGCGCAGGTAAGAACTGCGCATGCCGATGTCCACGACCCGCCCGCGGACGCCGGCCACTTCCACCAAATCCCCCGGCTTGAACGGTCGCTCCAGCAGCAGCATCAGCCCGCTGATCAGGTTTTTCAGCAGGTTTTGCATGCCAAAGCCGGCGCCGATGGCCAGCGCCCC
>JBJSYU010000512.1:0-3988 GCA_046089945.1 Candidatus Methylumidiphilus sp. | reverse complement strand
GTTCGTCCTCGTGCGTGGCGCGGACATACAGAATCAACGTATGCTCGGCCAATACTTGCATCACCAATGGATTGTCCAACTCGCACAAACTGCCGCCGGCGTCATTGATAAATTTGTCGTAGCCGTAAATTGCCCGCGCCTTGAAAATGAAATCCGGCACATCCAACATCGCCTGCACTTCCGCGTCATGGTGCAGCAATTGGCGGCGCTTGAATTCCTTCAAACTCAGCCCGCCGCGCTCCGGGTTGCCGAGTTTGCCGAGAAAAGTCGAAACCGTGCTGAGATTGTCCACGGTGATATTGCTGTTGATGTGGATCGAATCCGAACGCAGCAAATCCCGCAGCAGCGGTATTTTCATCAATTCCAGCTTAAGATTATCCATGATTGGCTCGCCCAAATAGCGTGTGCCGATGCGGTAATCCCCCGAATAATGGAACCAACCCTGCCGCCGCAAAATATTCGACAAGCGGGTTTTGCCAACCCCAGACATGCCCAGCAAGGTAATGCTCTTATTGTCCCAAGATTGGAATTGTTCGACACTGAGCTTCACTGAATATCCTCGTTATAATTTTATGAAAAAATCGACCTATTCATACCCATCAAGGTCGGTATGTTCGTAGCTATTTTATAATCGTTGCGAACTTGAAAGTGCTGGCTCAAGGATTTACCAGAGGATGTGACATATGCACGGTCGAAAATGGCTGTATTATTCGCACTTTACTCTCGAAAAGTCTTTCTCAAAGCTAGAGAACCATTCCGCATTGGCAATAACCTCCCATAATTCCGCCTTATCTAGCAGGCATAAAATTCGGAATCGGTCAACCAATAACACTCCAGTAGTGCTTCGGTTATCCACCCACTCCCCCGTCGCACTGCGATAGCATACAGGCGTGAACATAATAGAGGGCCAATCAAAAAGCACATTCATGTAATTGCGGAAATTTACCGGGCTAGACTCTAGTTTCTTCGATGGCCAATCTTTTTCTTGCGCGCCACACTGACCTGCAATGGCAAAATTTCCTATTGCCCCATCGCCAAACGTGACCACGCCCACCAGATCAATTCCGCCATCACCTGATGAACCTGCTTTTCTACATTCTTCTTCATTGGGCTTGAAAGCTAAATCTTCGGCGAGCTTGAACAAAGCCTCACGCAAATCTGTTTTATAGTAGTGACGGCGGTCGTCTGAATTGGCATCAAAAATCCGAATATCCGCATGATTAGGCATCAATCCTTGCAAAGCCAAATGCGATATCCTAGCAAACGACTTGGCCCAGCGTTGCCGAATGCCACCTGAATTCTCAAAAGAGCGCAGCCGCGAACAGGCAAGAAGCAGACGATAAGCTCTTTGTTGAATATTTAAGACACCGCATAGGTGCAATTTTTCGCCTTGAACTGTAAAAGGGTAATACTGCCGCATCGCCCCTGCTCTATATTCCAACTGTGTCCAAACATCTTCTAATTGAGATTCTTCGCGGCCATGGCGACAGGCAGCGCTACCTAAGCCTTCCATATCCTCTGTTTCTTTATCCACTTCTTCCAAGCTAGTGTTGGCAAAAGTCCGCCAATCCAATAAGTCGTTTTTGTGAATCCATCCCCTACCATTCGGATCGACCAACAGCAAAAGTTCGGCAAGATCGGCGAAAAGATGCGGTGTATTCGGGGCAATCTCACCAATTTTAAAAAACATCGTCGTCAGGCTTGCGTTTTTCAGTTAAGGTTTTGCCAATTAGCCTGATAGTTTCGATGATGCGCCTTGAAACCTGAATGGATTGCTCGTCATAATTCATGGTGGCGACCATCCCTGCTGCTTCAGTCAGAGCGCCTTCCGCTTGATAAAGTAGCCCTAGGAAATCTTTGCCAATATCACTGGTCAACAGATAAGCATAAGTAAGCGTTGCGCCATCACGGAACGCGGCTAACGCTGTTGGTGTATCAACAACAGCAGCCAATTCCTTGAGTTTGCGGGATTCCCCCACACGCGACTTGCCATCTGCGCCTTTTTTGTACAGCCACTCGGCAAGCTCGCGTATTCTCGGAATGTGTATGACGCTTGGATCAATAATTGGGTGGTGTGGCCTATACTCTCCTTCTGCATTCTGTGCCACAAGCCCCACAAAAGCCCCCAAGCGTTCGCTTGCCAATGCTGTAGATAACACAGAAAATTTTATTTTCTCTTCGTTTAGCCCTTCAATTCCAAAAAAATTACGTTCTTCCATGATATTATAAACGGCTAATGCATCAAGGCTTATTTTAATATGATCTGTGCGTTTGCCGCTGCCAATTGCGCGGGCCACCTCGCGATACCGGCGATTTGGTTCTTCACTTGCTGAAGTTAGATCAAACAGTTGTTTCATATATCTGGCTTTTGCCAGCGGCCCCCATTCTGTGATGCCTGTGATATGGCGAAACCCAAGATAGGGTAAAACTTCTTCTCTCGTGTTCCGCTTGACTACGGGAATTTTTTGCGGCTTGTGTTTAGCGGTTGCCGAGATTTCTCGCATGCGTGAGCTTGGGTTGCTAGACCGGCCTGGGTCATGTAGCAACATGACCGCCACCAAGCGCCGGTTGCCTTCAACAACGACAAAATCTGTTTTGTCTGGAATGACAATAATGGGCTCGCCAGGAAAAAAATCATTTTCCGCAATCGCATCCATCAGGTCTTCAATGGACGTGGATTCTGCGATGTAATCCAGCATTGCTAGCTGATTGCGTGCAATTGATTTGGGCAAACGCGGGTTTTTGGGGTCGAGCTTGAGTCGCTCGACTTCAATTTCTTCAAGAAAGCTATTGCCAGACATACAAAACCTTGAGGATTGGCGCAACTGCTTACCAAAGCAGCCCATGGCTTAGCGCCATGGGCTGCTGACTGTTACCCCTGCAACTTCCGATACTTAATCCGGTGCGGCGTGTCCGCATCCGTGCCTAAGCGGCGATGGCGGTCGGCTTCGTAGTCGGCGTAGTTGCCTTCAAACCAGACGACTTTGCTGTCGCCCTCAAAGGCCAGCATGTGGGTGGCGATGCGGTCGAGGAACCAGCGGTCGTGGGAGATGACGACGGCGCAGCCGGGGAAGTCCAATAGTGCCTCTTCCAAGGCGCGCAGGGTTTCCACATCGAGGTCGTTGGTCGGTTCGTCGAGCAATAACACATTGCCGCCGCTTTTCAGCAGTTTCGCCAAATGCACACGGTTGCGCTCGCCGCCGGAAAGGTCGCCGATGCGCTTTTGCTGATCCGCGCCTTTGAAATTAAAACGCCCACAATAGGCCCGCGACGGGGTTTGGTAATTGCCGACGGTGATGATATCCAGGCCGTCGGAGATTTCTTCCCAGACGGTTTTCCTGTCGTCCAAAGCATCACGCGATTGGTCCACATGGGCGATTTGCACGGTTTCGCCTAGGCGGATGGTGCCGGCGTCGGGTTGTTCGATGCCGGCCATCATGCGGAACAGCGTGGTTTTGCCGGCGCCGTTCGGGCCGATGATGCCGACGATGCCGCCGGGCGGCAGGCGGAAGCTCAAGTCGTCGATCAACAGGCGCTCGCCAAAGCCTTTGCAGATGCCTTCCGCTTCGACCACGACATCGCCTAGGCGCGGGCCGACGGGAATAAAGATTTCTGTGGTTTCGTTGCGCTTTTGGTTTTCCTGCGAGGACAGTTCGTCGAAGCGGGCCAGACGCGCCTTGGATTTGGCGTGGCGGCCTTTGGCGTTGGAGCGCACCCATTCCAGTTCGGCCTTCATGGCTTTCTGCCGGGCGGATTCTTGCTTTTCTTCCACTTGCAGGCGGTTTTCTTTCTGTTCCAGCCAAGAGGAATAATTGCCTTCCCAGGGTATGCCGTGGCCGCGGTCGAGTTCCAAGATCCAGCCGGCGACGTTGTCGAGGAAGTAGCGGTCGTGGGTGACGGCGACCACCGTACCCTTGTACTCGGACAGGAAGCGTTCGAGCCACGCGACCGACTCGGCGTCGAGGTGGTTGGTCGGCTCGTCGAGCAG
>JBJSYU010000511.1:0-13144 GCA_046089945.1 Candidatus Methylumidiphilus sp. | reverse complement strand
ACCATCTTTCGGCCCCCAAGCCGTGGCAAGCAAAACTATATCAACCATATCAATCTCCTGTGTGCTTTAAAAACCCCAGTTCAAACCAATGCAAATTCCATGATCGACTATTGCGGCGAATCACTAGCGAATTTGCAGCGTTCTGAGGTTTGCTGTTGACCATAATCTAATTGGGTAAAACGTATTTCGATGCGCCTGTTTCGTTCCTTGCGTTCTTTTTCAGTTTGAGCGAGTTCACTTTCTTTGTTAGGTATCCCGAATGCGGCTGAATACAGACGCACCTTTATTCCGAGCAATCGAGCCTTCTCTACCCCATCGCTAGTATTTTTTTCGACCCACTCCTGCCAGAGCTGGCTCATTGCCACCGCACGCCACAATCCTAAATCAGCATTAGAACTTGACTTTAATGTATTTAGCTTATCCTTGCTAATAGGCGTTCCTGACAATACCTCTTTAAATAAGTTATCAAATACACTTTGACCTTCCTCAGGCTTTGAAATTTTATCTGAATCAGTGTGTCCTATAATTTCAATAGTATTAACACACTCATGCTCTTTGATTTTTTTTTTCCAATCCTCAAACATTGATTTTATATTCAGCTTGAATTTATTTGTGTCTGCCTTATTGGCATCGAATGTCAATCCATCGGCGTCAGTGATTTCCAATATTAAAGGCTTATTTCTATCTTTGGCAAGACTAAGTTCTTGACTGCGGCAGATTTCTAAGTCAGATAAGCACTGGCGTTGGTTAGCGTTGGCTTGGTCTAAAGCTGTCCCACACTGTGTGGCGAGTGCTGATGCATCTTGTAGTTTTTTTTCGCACTCAACTGTGCGTGATAAGTGCAGTGCGTTAACAGCAGCTTGAGCTTGCTCAGACGGGGGGGCAGCAGAATCTATACTTGTAGCAGCAACAAATAAAGTCTGTTTGTCTTCCCTTACCCCATCAGGCAAAGTGGACTTTACCCCATCATCACTTTGCGGCTGTGGAAGCGGTGGAGATGTTTTTTGGCATGCAGCCAATTTCTTGCCACATGCAATCACATCATCATTGACTTGCTGTAACTGTCTTTGGCACTGACGCACTCGCGCTATCACACCATCAAGCTTTGCTTCACATATTTCTTGATTTTTAGCCAATAACTTAGTTTGACAATCCTGCTCATTCTTCATGCAAAGGTTGATTTTTTCTCCTTTTGTCCGGTCACTTTCTTGGTTTGAGAATAGCAATACGATATTGGTCAACCCCAAGATTAGCGCAATCATAAACAAGGCCAGCATAAAGTCAGCCACGCTAGGCCAGTAATTTAGATCTTCGTTTCTTCCTCTTCTTCCGCGCATGATAACCTCTTAACCAGTGTAACTATTGAAACCTATTGGTCTTTCCGGCCTTTGCATGCTCAACTTCCAGCTTTTGCAACTTGATCAAAATCGCGTCTAGCTTGTCAGGCGTTTTTTCGCTATCTGCTGTATTTATCCATGTGCGTAGCAGACCGGACAATTCCAGCATATCCTTGTGCAACGATGGAAGCGCTTCATGCAATCTTGCTGTTGCCATGTTCACTAGCAAAGCATCCAATAATTTCTGCAAGTTGGTGAAATCTATTTTTGTCATCAGGACAGTGGTGCTATGTATCCCCTTTAATATGGTTGCAGTGTTCGCAATGTCACTTTGAGAGTTTTCAATTTGCCGCTTAAAATCTGCTATGGCGGTTTGTAAACTGACCATAGAACTTTGCAATTCGCTCTGTCTGCTTGCCATTTCGTCACCCGTAGCCTTTTGAGTAGTGGCGAGGGATGCATAAGCTTCGCTGGCACTGCGCAAGCTAAAATCTAATTTACTGATGCCATCTTGCAGCCCTTTGAGATCGGTGATAGATGCGCATACTTGCAAAAGGTTCGTTGCTGCTTTGTGCATGCTTGATTGTAGTGGCGGTAGATTTTTGTCAATCGTAGCAAAGCCAATGCTAAAGCCCTCCAAAGTGGTATTCAGTGTAGCTTGCTGCTCAATAATCTGTGGGCCTAAGCTCGCCACCGTTTTATGTAGTGTCATAAACGTGTTATTTAAACTATTTGGGTTAGTACTCAAACCCTTAAGTAGGTTTTCGTGCGTCTGTCTGAGTTGAGTCCAAACTATATCCGATGAATTTAAGCTATTGCTTAGTCCACCCAACTTTGTCTGTAAACCTTGATAATCAACCGCTGCTAAGGTTTCAGCCGCACCACGCAAGCCTGTCACATCCGTACACAGTGTACCCATTTTCAGTTGAACATCGCCAAGGGAGTCGTTCAGTTTCGTTTGGCTGATGGCCAAGGCATCATGCAGCTTTGCCCACTGCCCATCAGCGGCAAAGGTGGTGCTTAACAGGGCATTGCTTGAGGCAAGTGCCTGTGATGCTTGACGCATCTCTCTGGCGGCTTCCGTCATCGCCGTTGAGAATTGCCCCAAGTTATTTACCGCTTCCAATGCGGTCTGCGCAGTTTTCAAATTGGCGATCCCCATCGCTACGTTTAGTCGGCCCACTTCTTTGATGGCTTCGGCATTGGCTTTGCTGGCCCTGTAAATGGCTATGGTATTTTTTCGGCTAGATTCCATGATGGTGGAAGCGAGATCGCCCATGCTTTTGATAAAGGGCGCGAGAACATCTGTCAGCTTAACTTCAATGGGCAACAGCAATTCAATCGTGAACGTGTCTATCGCTTGAAAAAATGCTGTTCTTTTTCGGTGGATAAGAACGTTTCTGACGATTAAAACGAGTAGTGTGCAAAGAATCCCTGAATAAGTCACACCGAACACATGGGAGAACCCAGGGTAGAGTTTGTTGACGATGTCGGCCATTTTTAAGGCGTCTAACTGACCGCTGGTCTGGATGATCTTCTCGCCGTCTTTGAAAACGCTGCCAAGAAGGGCTTGGAGCAAATAAATTGTTCCCGCAAGGCCGGCAATTAGGAATATGGAGATGGCGGTGTTGGGCAGAATTACATACCACTGACGGGAGTCCTCTTCTTCGGTCAACACGGAAAGCTCTTGCAGCCCCACCGAGCGCTTGCGCAAAACCGCCTCATTCACCAGTTGAATGCGCGAAGCGAGCGGCGACTGTTCGGTGGCAAACTGAGCAAGCAAATTTGTTTTTTTGACAGGGTCGGTTACACGTTGCAACTCCCGGCGCTTTTCCGCAATATCTGATAGAAAACGAGAATAGACGATCCAAGACCAAATTTGCGTACAGACTATGCCTATGGCGGCCCAGGCAAATCCCCACGCGATGGCCGTGCCTTGCTGAAGTATGTCCACGTTGTTTTCCTCTTACTGATGGATTTCATATGTCCAAAGTTCGACCCGCCGATTCATCTGCTGGCCTTCTGCGGTGTTGTTATCGCCAATCGGGCGGGTCGAACATAGCCCCAACGGTTTAATGGGCAAAGAGATTTTCTTGCCTAACTCTTGCGCTACCGTTTTAGCACGGGTTTCAGACAGAGGACAATTGACTTTGTCTGTGCCTTTGGCGTCAGCAAAACCGACTACGGCTAGGTACTTGCCTTGATATTCCGGCTTGGCAAGTTTTTCAGCGGCTTCAGCCAGATAAGGGCGCAACTTTGCGTCCAATTCGGTTTTTTTCTGGTCGAAATAGAACCTTTGGATAGGCAAGGGTTTTATGGCTTCGGGTATTGCTGGTTTCAGCGCATCTCGAAGCTTATCCTCTATGCGCTCTTCGTCACTCGCAGGCCTGCTTTCTTCAGGGGGCTTTTCCGGCGGTGGGGGTGTTACTGGCTCAGGCTGTTGTTCGTGTGCTGGCGGGTCTGGCGGCTTGGGTATAGCAGGCTGCTGCGTTGGCTGGCTGATTGCAACAGCCGTATTTTTCAGATTGATCGCCAATGGTGGTGTTGCAGGCACTGGCGCTGACTCCGGGCGATTGAAATAGTAAAAAGCCCCGGCACCTGCCAGCGCCAATAGCGCGGTGCCATAAAGGATCGTCACCAAGCCTCGATGACGCTCCGCCCAAGGCACACGAATCAGGGCATCTTTGCAAAATTTGCTATGCGGGCATTTCCAACCATCATATTCGCTTTCCTTGACGCAGAAGGCTTCACCCGTTTCGGCCTTGGGACAGCCTGTCGCCCCGGTTCCGCACCGATACCAACGTTCTTGGCTCATATTGCCCCCTTGATTTCTTCCACCGCTTTCTTAAGTGCCTCGTAAGTTGCCAGCGCCGCCCGGTAATCTGGATTTGTGGGTTTGTTGCCACATTCTTGCAAACGCTTGCGGAGGCCGTCACGCTCGGCATCCAGTAGCGTCTTGAAATCTTCTACTGGATAGGGTGCCGCGCCTTGGCGTATCGCAGCCCGGTATTTAGCCATTTTCACATCCGTCAAAGCCTCCAATGCCTTTTCACTGGCAGCAATTTCCTCTGGATCAGGCAGACCGTCTTTTTCCTTGACTAAGAAAATAGCCCCGCTATCTTCCTCGGTTTGGATTAAATTCAAATGCTGACCAATGCGGATATTCGCCTTGAATGAAAGCCGCAAGGCATCGCCCGGTGCGGGGAAAAGATCAGGCGTGGCGCCATAAGTGTCATGAAGATGGCAAAAATACCGGTAGGCACTTGCACTGTCACCCGAACCAGACATTTTTTCGTCATAGCGTTTTTTGAGGTTTGCCACACAAGCCGCAAAACGGGCTGCCATCCAATAATTCAATGCAATGATGGTTATTTCCCTAGGACTGTTAGATTCGGCAAAATCTATATTAATACCACCACCTGTCACCGAATCTCTCACGGCCGCCTTGAACTCGCGGATGAATCTTTCGTGATTGCTACGGTTAGTCGAATCAGCTTCTAATGGGGGTTGTGGCAATAGCACCAGTAGACTTTTTTGCGGCATTCTGGGCATGCTGATTCCTGCCAAGTTTCCGGGCTGTGGGGCGGTGTTGTCAAGGTACAGTGTTGCGATGGCTTTATTTACAAAGCTCGCCACTTCGTATTGCAAGGCGTCTGGATTATTGCTAAAGCGCTTAAAGATGCGCTCCAACAAATTCATGCCCAATATGCCTCCTAAACTCATCCGGTCAGTGACATTGGCGTTGTGAGCAGTGGTGACGGTTTCGGCGCTCTGCTGCTCAATTACTTCAAAAAGCCGGTTGATGCCTTGATGATGTAATTCATGGAAATCATCGGCCTGAATATTGCGGCATTGTGCGGCAAGCTGGCTCAATTGGCTTTGGCTTTTGGCGATTTTTTGTAGATGGTCTTCAAGCAGCCCCCTATCCAACTCCGTTTTATTCATGAAATCCATGCCACCACTATTTTGTTCGCTCGTAGTTTGTTCCTGAACTTGACTACGGAAAGCTTGCTCTTGATTTTGGTGTATACGGATGAGGTCGTTGCGTTTTTTGCCGATTTCACCTTGCAGTTTGGCAATCACACTATTCAATTCAATTAAGTCGGTCTTGAGGTGACCTAATAGTTGATTGCAATAACGCAAGCCTTTGCTTTTGGTTTGGGATACATATTTTTCGACAAGATTGTCTTGCTGAGCTTCAATCAGCTTGCCTTTCTTACCAAAAAATGCAGAAGCTGAGCCAATTTTTTTCCATTCGTTTTTCCGTGCTGATAGCGTATTATCACTTCGGCTTACCCTGTCATCCAATTCGGCAAGTTCGGTTCCCAGCAAGCTGATTTGTCCGTCAAGTTGGTTCGTATATTGGTTGACTACCTCGAAGATATCAATTAAGCCAACGCTGCCGCCTACCCAAGATTCACGCAGCCGGAATCCAATCGTCTCAGCGATTTGTTTGGCGCGGTTCGAAGCTTCACGTTCCAGGCCGCTAAAGAACTGATCGACACCCGTATCGCGGAATTCGACATTGTAAAAATCTTTTGCTCGTTGCTCAAGATAGGCCAAGGGATCAACCATTTTTTCGAGATCAGTAGGCAAGCCTCGGCGCAGTTTATTGGCCCATTCTGTTTCAAAGCTCGTTGGCCCGTTCAATAGCAGTTGATTTTTGTCGATGCCAAAGCTTTGCAGGGGATTAGCCTTGAGAAACTCTTCACCATTTGAGTTTTTACGCTGATCCACATAGCCGCGCCTATCATCCCAGTTGTTATATACCAATTGATCGGCCACCAAAATAGCGACCTTGCTGGAAAGATATTCGCGGATTTGCTCTTCTGGCACTGACCAGCGGAAGATTCCTATGGAAGCAAAACGAAAGCTCCTTTCCCTGAACAATTCGGGTTCGCCTGGGGTGGAGGCGGCGATATCTTCCATGGTGAGGGATTTGGTAAAGGCCGCAGGCAGGCTTTGCCCGGCTTGGGCAACGACGACTTGCAAGACCCATTCGGCCACTGTTCTTTCTTGCTGGTCTTTGCTGATGCTATGTTTGATGGCATTTTGGTTGGAGACCAATATGCAGGAATGCAAGACCTGCCGGTCTTTGTCGCTGACGTAGGGTTCGCCTTGGGGAGAGCCTAGATTATGGATGTTCCATTGATCTACTACCATCAAAGCATTCAAATCTTTCAGGGCAGCATATTGGTTCGGATAGAAAAAGCCGACATCGCTTTGGTCGCCGTCATCGTCGGTGATCAACACATAAGCGTTGATTTTATAATCATCCGAATTGGGGTAAAGGGTGCGAATTTGCACTGCTGCATCGACTAGGCTCCCGCTGCCAGTGCCACCGCCTAGTGTTCCGAACAAATGGAAAGTGCATTCAGCACGGACACCCTGGGTCAACACCCTAACTTTGTTTTGCACCATGTCGCGGAATTGGCCAACATTGGTGGCAAACAGGAAGCGTCCGAAACGGCGACGCTGTTGCGCACCCGGTGTGCCCCCTTCTGCGCCGAGCATGGGCTTGATTTGTTCCAGCTTCCCTATCCATGGGGAAATGCTTGGATACTTTCCAATGTCCAGAAGCACTGCCGTGAGGTTGCCCTCCTTTATTAGTAATTTGTCAGATTGGGCAAGATCCACTGATTTACCCAATACCGTCCATTCTTTGCCCATTTCATAAAGCTCAGGGCGATTGGAGTCAATATAAAGAAAACCAACACGCAAATTATTGCCCAAGGCTTTGATTTCGTTGTCGCGCAGGTACATGGTTTTGCGTAAAGCACGCAAAATATTGCCGCCAGTGCCGCCAATGCCGATAAAGTAGTGGTTGCTCATGATGTGAAGTCCTCGTCTAGTCAATGATTAGTGTGGGTTACGATGCTCATTAATGTCAGCATATGCCTTTAATGCGACATGCAATAAGCTGGTCAAAAAAAATGCAGCGAATATGCATGAAATATATTTCAGTGTTTCGCTGGAAAAGCTTTTTGTGCTTGCTTTGAGGTGTTGTTTAGCCACTCCGAAGATGCTATCAAAGTTACTGTCGAACCGTTTGTCATCCCGCTTTACGCCATTTTCAAGCGCCACCGCATCACAATTCAATTTGATTGTGTCAATATGCAAAATAGGCCAAGATCTAAATGGTTCTTTGAGCGCAATAGAAGCCTGAATGGCGGGCGCTTGTTGTTGTAGAACGGCACACACATTAGCGCCATCGGCTAATAGGGTAAAGCCTTGCGGAAACCCTATTTGTCGCCAGTCGGCGAATGGCAAAGAGGCTTCCTTTCGGGCTGTTTCGAGTAGACTTTCGAGATAGTTATCGAGACGAGCGTTGCCCAAAGCGATAAAACAGTAAAAAAAAGTGAGGGTGGCCAGCATGAAGCTTACGAAAGCGGCATTGAGTCGATTCCAGTCGTTGTTCCATAGTCGCGTCCATGCTGGCACGATCACAAAGAAGACGGCGGCGGCGCTGGCAACACTGAGTAGCGTGGCAGTGAACAACGCGCCTATGGAAAATAGACAGGCTTGCAGTGACCAGATGATGATTTGCAGCGTGGAAGATATATGAGTAAGCCAATCCATACAAACAATCCGTCTAATTTCGCCAGTGGCAGACCGTGCTGCCACTGCTGCGCAGTCTATTGTGACAAGTTTTCCTCTTTATTAACAGATCAATACTTACTATGCAACTCCAAATGCAAAGCCAGAAACTCTTCGGTTAGGCGGTGGTCGGGGGCGTAGTGGATGAGGGGTTGGGATTCGCTGTGGGATTCGCGCACTTTTACCGAGGGGGATATTTTGGTGTCCAATACCGGGTGGCCTTCGGCGATGAGGGCGCTGACCAAGGCTTGCGGCAGGTTGGCGCGGGATTGGAATTGGTTGACGATGATACCTTCAATCACTAGGCTCGGATTGTGGTCGGCTTTGATTTCAGCGACGGTGGCGAGCAGGTTGTAGAGGGCTTCGCGGGAGAAGGCGTCGCAGTCGAACGGGATCAGGCATTGCTTGGCGGCAATCAGCGCGGTGCGGCTGTAGAAGTTGAGCGCGGCGGGGGTGTCGATGTAGACGTGGTCGAAGCCTTGCAGCGCGTCCAGCGCTTCGCGCAGTTTGTAGATTTTGTAGCGCGCTTCCAGCCGGCTTTGCAGCGGCTCTAGTTCCGGGTGCGCGGGGATGATGTGGAGGTTGGGCCAGCGCGTCGGGTGGATGACGTCGTCGAGGCCGGCCGGCTTGCCGAAGGGGTTGACGCTGAGCGTGTCTTTGAAGAACTGGACGATGCTGCGCTCCGGGTCGGCGGTCTTTGCGCCGAGCAGGTAGTGGCTGGAGTTGCCTTGCACATCCAGGTCGATGAGCAGGGTCTTCTTGTCGTCGATGGCGCTGATGGCGGCCAAGTTACAGGCGATGGTCGATTTGCCCACGCCGCCTTTCTGATTGAAGATCACCCTGCGCATATGGTCCCCTTAGAGGTCGTTGAAGAATCAGTGAAAAAAGTGTTGGAATCCGCCATTTGCCGCCGTCGCGGCGGGCCTGCCCTGCCGTGGCGGGTTGGACGGCTTTAGATTTGCCGTGGGCTACTGTATTCTAACTCTTTTTCCTCTGACGACTGACACTTGAGAGCGATGGACGACATTTACCAGCCGCGTGACATTGAACGACAGGCCCAGCAGTTTTGGCACGATAACGACGTGTTCAAGGCGGTGGAAGACCCCAGCCGGGAGAAGTATTACTGCCTGTCGATGTTCCCCTACCCCAGCGGGCGTCTGCACATGGGCCATGTGCGCAACTACACCATCGGCGATGTGATCAGCCGGTTTCAGCGCATGCAGGGCAAGAATGTGTTGCAGCCGATGGGCTGGGACGCCTTCGGCCTGCCGGCGGAAAACGCCGCGATGCAAAACAAGGTAGCCCCGGCGGCGTGGACTTACGCCAACGCCGATTACATGCGCAAGCAGTTGCAGGCGCTGGGTTTTGCCATCGACTGGGGGCGCGAGCTGGCGACTTGCCGGCCGGACTATTACCGCTGGGAGCAATGGCTGTTCACGCGGCTGTTCAAAAAAGGGCTGGTTTATAAGAAGACCGCGCCGGTGAATTGGGATCCGGTGGACAACACCGTGCTGGCGAACGAGCAGGTCATCGATGGGCGCGGCTGGCGTTCCGGGGCGCTGGTGGAAAAACGCGATATTCCGATGTATTTCATGCGCATCACGGCCTATGCCGACGAGTTGCTGGCGGCGCTGGACGGCCTGCCGGGCTGGCCGGAGCAGGTGAAGACGATGCAGCGCAATTGGATCGGCAAGAGCTTTGGCTGCGAGGTGCATTTTCCTTACGCGGATGGCGGCGAGGTTTTAAAGGTCTACACCACCCGCCCCGACACCTTGATGGGCGCGACCTATGTTGCCGTGGCGGCGGAGCATCCTTTGGCCTTGGCGGCGGCGGAAGGCAATGCGGCGTTGGCGGCGTTCATCGAGGAATGCAAGCAGGGCGGCACGGCCGAAGCCGAGATGGCGACGATGGCGAAGAAAGGCATGCCGACTGGGCGCTTTGTGATCCATCCTTTGAACGGCGAGAAGTTGCCGGTGTGGGTGGCGAACTATGTGCTGTGGGGCTACGGCGAGGGCGCGGTGATGGCGGTGCCGGCCCATGATGAGCGCGATTTTGCGTTTGCCAACGCCTACGGCCTGCCGATTCGCAAGGTGATTGCCTCGACCAGCGGCGCTTACGAATCGGTCGATGCGGCGGGTGCCTGGATCGAGGCGTATGCCGACCATGGCGTGTGCGTGAATTCCGGGGCTTATGACGGCTTGGCATTCCAAGCGGCGTTTGACGCCATCGCCGCCGATTTGGAGGCGAAAAACTTGGGCCAAAAGCGCACACAGTTCCGCTTGCGCGACTGGGGCATTTCGCGCCAGCGCTATTGGGGCTGCCCGGTGCCGATCATCCACTGCCCGGACTGCGGCGATGTGCCGGTGCCGGAGGATCAATTGCCGGTGGTGCTGCCGGAGGACGTGACGATTGATATCGGCTCGCCGATTAAGAAAATGCCGTCGTTTTATGAAACGACCTGCCCGCAGTGCGGCGCGGCGGCGGAGCGCGAAACCGATACCTTCGACACCTTTGTCGAGTCGTCCTGGTATTACGCCCGCTACGCCTGCCCGGATGCCGATACGGCGATGTTGGACGAACGCGCCAACTATTGGCTGGCGGTGGATCAATACATCGGCGGCATCGAACACGCGATTTTGCATCTGCTGTATGCCCGCTTCTTCCATAAATTGATGCGCGACGAAGGCTTGGTGCAGGGCGACGAGCCGTTCACCAACCTGCTGACCCAGGGCATGGTGGTCGCGCCGACGTTTTTCCGCGAGGACGCCGACGGCAAGAAGCAGTATTTCAACCCGGCGGAAGTGGATTTGCACAGCGACGAGCGCGGCCGGCCGGTCAGTGCCGTGCTGAAAGCCGACGGCGAGGCAGTCGTCATCGGCGGCATTGAGAAAATGGCGAAATCGAAAAACAACGGCGTCGATCCGCAATCTTTGATCGACCAGTACGGCGCCGACACCGCCCGGTTGTTCATGATGTTCGCGGCGCCGCCGGAGCAGTCTTTGGAATGGTCGGACAGCGGCGTGGAGGGGGCTTCGCGGTTTTTGAAGCGCCTATGGACGCGGGGGGCTGGCAATGTCAACGGGCTGTTCGCGGCTTACCCGGATCGCGCCACCTTGAAGGTGGGCGACTGGGCCGCATTTCCGCTGGAACCCCAGCACCGCGACGCCCGCCGGGCGATTCACCTGAGCCTTCGCCAAGCCAATTTCGACTACGGCAAACACCAGTTCAACACCGTTGTTTCGGCGGCGATGAAAATTTTGAACACGCTGGCCGACGACAAGGGCTTTTGGGGTCATGGCGATGTACCGGGCGAGCGGCTGGCGGCGTTCCAAAACAGCGCCGCCGTCGTCGCATTCGAGGGCTATTCGATCTTGGCCCGGCTGCTCTACCCCATCGCCCCGCACATCTGCCACGCGCTGTGGAACGCGCTGGAACCGGGCGTGGACATCCTCGACGCCGGTTGGCCGCAGGAAGACGAAACCGCGCTGGCGCAAGACACGTTGGAGTATGTCGTGCAGGTCAACGGCAAGCTGCGCGGCAAAATCACCGTGGCGGCGGATGCGGGCAAAGCGGATATCGAGGCGGCGGCTGTGGCCGACGAGGCGGCGCAGCGCTTTATCGAAGGCAAGCCGCCTAAAAAAGTGATCGTGGTGCCGGGCAAACTGGTCAACATCGTCGTGTGAGCGCAATGCCCAAACTTAAACTTCCCGCGCTGGCTCTGCTGGCCGGCTTTGCCCTGTCGGCCTGTGGCTTCCATTTGCGCGGCAGCGGCGGCGACACCTCGTTCGCGCAGAACCTCTACATCGAGGGGCCGGGATCGATAGGCTCGACGTTTGTCGGCAGCTTTGGCACCGCGCTGACCGGGGCCGGCGGCAACATCGTCAGCAACCCGGCGGCGTCCACCGCCGTGCTGTACCTGTACCAAGCCCGCTACCTGCGCCAGCCCATCACCTTGAACCGCACCGGCCGCGCCACCGGCTTTGACTTGATCTACCGCGTGAGTTTTGAGCTGCGCGGCCCGCAGGGCGAAGTGTTGCAGCCGCGCAAGGAGTTCGAGGCCAAGCGCGAATACTTCAACGACCAAACCCTGCCGCTGGCGCAGTTGTCCGAGGAAAACCAGATCCGCGAGGAGCTCGAAAAAGAAGCGGCGCAAACGCTGCTGCGGCGGGTGGCCGTCACGTTGCGGCGGCCGGTGGAAACCCCGGCGGCGGAAGACCCGCCGTCGTGAAGCTGCGCGCTGAGCAATTGGCCGGCGCCTTAAGCAAGGCGCTGGCCCCGGTCTACGTGATTTCCGGCGACGAGCCGTTACAAATCAGCGAAGCATTGGACGCCGTGCGCGCCGCCGCCCGCGCCCGTGGATTCGCCAACCGCGAGTTGTTTTACGCCGACAGCGGCTTCGACTGGGGGCGGTTGCTGGAGGCGGGTGGCTCATTTGCGCTGTTCGACGAGCGGCGGGTGCTGGATCTGCGCCTGCCGGCCAAGCCGGACAAAGACGGCGCGGCGGCGCTGCAAGCCTACGCCCAGCGCCTGCCCCAAGACGCCGTCCTCGTCGTCACCCTGCCGAAACTCTCCGCCGCCGACCAGAAAGCCGCCTGGCTGCAAGCCTTGGAGGCCGAAGGCGTGTTCGTGCAAGTCTGGCCGTTGACCGGGCAGGCTTTGCTGGCGTGGCTGGACAAACGCATGGCGGCAAAAAAAATGCTGGCCGACCGCGCTGGCCTGACACTGCTGGTCAACCGGCTGGAAGGCAATTTGCTGGCGGCGGCGCAGGAAATCGAAAAGCTGCACATTTTGTACGGCCCGGCGCGGGTGAGTGAGGAGATGATCCGCCAAGCGGTGTCGGACAGCGCCCGCTATGATGTCTATGATCTGGCCGAGGCGGCCTTGATGGGGCAGACGGCGCGGGCGCAGCGTGTGCTGGCGGGGCTGCGCGGCGAGGGCGTCGCCTCCGCCGTGGCGCTGTGGGCCTTGGCGCGCGACATTCGCCTGTTGTGCGGGGTCAAGTCCTTGATGGATCGCGGGGAAAACCTGGAGTCCGCGTTCGCCAAGCAAAAGGAGCGGGTGTGGGACAAGCGCAAAACCAGCTTGAGCGCCGCCGCGCAGCGCTTAAGCCGCGACGAGGCGCACCGGGCGCTGGCACGCTGCGCCAAATCCGACCGCATCATCAAAGGCCAGGAAACCGGCGACGCCTGGGAGTCCTTGTTGGATGTGTG
>JBJSYU010000510.1:0-2632 GCA_046089945.1 Candidatus Methylumidiphilus sp. | reverse complement strand
GTAAAATACGGGAAAGCGGCCTTGGGAGCACACGCCCAACCCCCGGCCTGTGGCGCCGGCGCCGGCGTCGTTGTTTTTCGCCGCCGAGCCGGCAAAGCCCGCCGCCCCGGCGATAGTCGCCATCGACGCCGGCCACGGTGGCAAGGACACCGGGGCGATAGGCCAAGGCGGCACCTTGGAAAAAAATGTCGCATTGGCCATCTCGCGCAAGCTGGAGCGCCTGCTGCGCGCCGAGCCGGGCCTGCGGCCGGTGCTGGTGCGCAAGGGCGACACTTTCATCGGCCTGAGCCAGCGGACGGCGGCGGCCCGCCGCGCCGACGCCGATTTGCTGGTGTCCGTCCATGCCGACGCCGCCGCCAACGACAAGGCCGTAGGCTCCTCGGTGTACACCTTGCAGCCCCGTGGCGCGCGCGGCAACCTGCCCGCCCGGCAAACTTTGAGCGCCAGCAACCGGGCGGCGCGCAATATCTTGGGCGAACTGCGCAGAGGCCAGCCTGTGCATCACCCCTGGGTGGAGAAAGCCCGCTTCACGGTGTTGAAATCGCCGGATTTGCCATCGGTGCTGGTGGAGACCGGCTATATCTCCAACCCCGTCGAGGAGCGCAAGCTGGCCAGCCCGGCGCATCAGGAAAAAGTCGCCCGCGCCATCTGCAACGGTGTCCGCGCGTATTTCCGCGCCGCCGCGCCGCAGCGGAAAGCCGCCAAGCCCCGCCATGTGCTGATGGCTGACCGGCGCTAAGCGACGCCGCCAACCCACCTCAACGCCCTGCGGGCAATCGCCGCCGGGCGATGCCGCCCTTGGCGGCTTGCTATAATGGCGCTTTGCCGCGCCTGCGCCCATGCCCATCCGCATTCTCCCCCCGCAACTCATCAACCAAATCGCCGCCGGCGAGGTGGTCGAACGCCCGTCGTCCGTGGTCAAGGAGTTGGTGGAAAACGCCTTCGACGCCGAGGCGCAGACCGTGGAGGTGGACATTGAGCAGGGCGGGCTGCGGCTGATACGTGTCCGCGACGATGGGCTGGGCATCGGCCCGGAGGATCTGCCGCTGGCCCTGTCGCGGCATGCCACCAGCAAGATCAGCAGCTTGGACGACTTGGAGCAAGTCCGCAGCATGGGTTTTCGCGGCGAGGCGTTGCCCAGCATCAGTTCGGTGTCCAGGCTGGCGCTGACCGCCCGCCCGCCGGGCGCGGCGCATGCCTGGCGCATCGTCGCGGACGGCACGGAAAGCGGCTACGAACTCCAGCCGGCCGCGCATCCGCCAGGCGCCTGCGTCGAGGCGCGCGATTTGTTTTACAACACGCCGGCCCGGCGCAAATTCCTGCGTTCGGAAAAAACCGAGTTTGCCCACATCGAAACCTTGCTGAAACGCATGGCTTTGAGCCGCTTTGAAGTGGGCTTCACGCTGCGCCACAATCAGCGCGAGGTGTTTAGCCTCAAGCCGGCCTTAAGCGAGGGCGAGCGCGAGGCGCGGGTGGGGCTGGTGTGCGGCGCGGCGCTGCTGGACAACGCGCTGCGTGTGGAATTCGAGTCGTCGGGGATGCGGCTGTCCGGCTGGGTGGGCCTGCCGACGTTTTCGCGCAGCCAGCCGGACATGCAGTTTTTTTATGTCAACGGGCGGCTGGTGCGCGACAAGCTGGTCGCCCACGCCGTCCGCCAAGCCTATCAGGACGTGCTGTACCACGGGCGGCAGCCGGTGTATGTGCTGTACTTGGATCTCGACCCCATGCTAGTCGATGTCAACGCCCATCCGGCCAAGCTGGAAGTGCGCTTCCGCGACAGCCGCGCGGCGCACGATTTCCTGTTCCGCGCCCTGCACCGCGCCATCGCTGGACAGCGCCCCGGTGCCGCGCCGGAGTCGGACAGCGCACCGCCCGTGCCGGGTCAGGACGACGCCAGCCGCGCCGCGCCGCCGCGCCCGGCCCCGGCGTATGGCCCGGCCAAACAAGTCGAACTGCCGCTGCAAGTGCGCGAAACCTTGCTGGGCCTGCAAGCGCTGTACACGCCCGCCGCCAGCCCACCGCCGCCCGCCCCGGCGGCGGGCCATCCGCCTTTGGGCCAGGCCATCGCCCATTTGCACAATATCTACATCTTGGCGGAGACGCCGGCCGGCGGGCTGGTGGTGGTGGACGCCCATGCCGCGCATGAGCGCGTCACTTATGAGAAGCTCAAGCGCCAGCATGAGTCGGGGGCCGTCGCCAGCCAGCCTTTGCTGTTGCCCTTGCGCGTCAAGCTGGGCGAGGCCGAGGCGGATTTGGCCGAGGAGTTCGCCGACATGTTTGCCGCACTGGGCATGGATCTGGGCCGCGCCGGGCCGGACACAGTGCTGTTGCGCTCGGCGCCGGCCTTGCTCGGCGGCGCCGACGCGGAAGCCTTGCTGCGCGACGCGCTGGCCGACCTCGCCCAGCATGGCCGCAGCCTGCGTTTGGAGCAAGCCTTGCACAAGGTGCTGGCGACGATGGCCTGCCATGGCTCGGTGCGGGCGCACCGGCGGCTGACCATCCCGGAAATGAACGCGCTGCTGCGCGAGATGGAAGCCACCGACAACAGCGGCCAGTGCAACCACGGCCGACCCACTTGGATTGAGCTCAGCGGCAAGGACTTGGACCGTTTTTTCCTGCGCGGCCAGTGATG
>JBJSYU010000509.1:0-3102 GCA_046089945.1 Candidatus Methylumidiphilus sp. | reverse complement strand
GCCACGGCAGGGTTTTGCTGAACGGGTGGCGGATGGGGGTGCGGTTGACTGCGCCCCAGCTTAAATCCGCCGGATTGGCGGCGCCGTGGCGCTGTTTCAGTTCGCCCGCGCTGTCGGCCAGGGTTTGCCGCAGCAGGTCGGGCCAGTCGCGGTAATGGCTGGACGGCAAGGTTTCAGCCTGCCGTTGCTTGAGCAATTCGCGCAGCGGCGTTTCCATCTGCCGCCAGGCATAATGGAAATCCGGCTGCGCTTGCCGGCAACGCGCCACCACCGGCGCGAACACGGTGTCGGCCAGCTTTTCCCGCCACGCCCACAACAGCGCAATCCCCGAACTTCCCGCGTCCATGCGCCCGTCCCAGGCTTCGATTTGGCCGCGGGCCTCTTGCAAGTCGGCGTCACCGGCGTCCGCCAACACCTCCAAGGCCAGCGCACGGTAATACTCGAAAAACTCGCTGCGGGTGTCCAATTGCACGGCCAGCAGGTCGCGCTCGCCGGCCTGCCGCAAGTCCGCGAGGCGCTCGGCGATGCGGTGGGCGCGGTAGCCGTGGGCTTGGTTGTGGCCGATGGCGTAGGGGTAAGCGCTGCCTAAGGTGCGGTTGTTGGCGGTGGCGAGATAGCCTTGTTCGGGGTTCAGCAAACGCGGCAAGGCGTCGGGCGCTATCGCGCCGTCCCAGCCGATGGCCCCGTCCGCCCACGAGCGGCTGACCGCGCCGTCGAAGCCGCGCCGCAACGGATAGCGGCCTAGCAACGACCAGCCGATTTGGCCTTGGCTGTCGGCGAAGGCGACATTTTGCGTCGGCCCGCCGGCGCGGTTGACGACGGCCACGCCCTGCTCCACCGTCTCCGCCCGATCCAAGTCCAGCATCCCCAAATCCACGCCCCAGGCGTTCAGCGCCGTCCAGCGCAGCGCCACGCGCCGGCCGAGCAAGGGCCTTGGCGACACCGGCCCCCAAATCGTGCCGTCCACGTCCAGCCGCACATCGGCGCCGCCTTTGACATGGATAGTTTCCGTGCGCCGTTCGAACGCCTGCCAGCCTTGCGGCGTGCCGTATTCGTTGGGGTTGTCGGGGTTGATGTCGAGCATGACCAGATCCAGTACGTCGGCGTCCACATTGGTGAAACCCCAGGCAAGCTGGCCGTTGCCGCCGACCACCAGCAGCGGCACGCCGGGCAGGGTGACGCCGTCCAGCGCCCTCCCGGCGTAGCGCAGCGCGGCGCGATACCAAATGTTTGGCACGCCCAGCGTCAGGTGCATGTCGTTGGCGATTATCGCCCGACCGTCGCGGGTGCGGCTGCCGGCCACCGCCCAGTTGTTGGAACCGGCGCTAATCGCCAAGGCATCGACCGCGCCGGCCGCCAACGGCGCCTGCCCCAGCCCGGCCCATTCCGCCAGCGGCAACGGTCGCGCCGGGCGGCGCGACTGCGCCCCGCCGAGCAGCACCGTGTCATACTCGCCCGCATCCGGCGTCAAAAACGCCGTGACCGCCGCCGGCAAAGCCTGTTCCATGACCGTCAGCATGCGCTCGTCGTCTTCTTCGTGGCCGTTCAAAGTCTGGAACATCGCCAGCGCCACCAAAATGCTGTCTTCCGGCCGCCAAGGCTCAGGGCGGTGGCGCAGCAGCCAAAACTCCGGCGGCAGCAGCGTGGCTTGGTTTAAAAAGGCATTGACGCCTTCGGCATAGGCGTTAAGCGCCAGCCGTTGCGTCGGCGGCAGCGCGGCGACGATGGCCGCAGCCGCCGGCGTAAAGCCATAGCCGCGCTGGCGCTGATCCAACTCGACGGCGGCCGGGCCGAACAACTCGGCCAGCCGACCGGCGCTTTTGCGGCGCAGCAATTCCATTTGAAACAGCCGGTCGCGGGCATGCGCCCCGCCCAAGGCGCGCAGCGCATCCTCGCGGTTTTCGGCTTGGATCGTCGGCACGCCGAGGCTGTCGCCGCGCACCGCGACGACGGCGCTGAGGCCCGGCAGCTTGGCCTGTCCGTCCAACGTGGGCAAAGACGCCCACAGCAAAGCCGCCACGCCCAAAATCGGCACGGCCAAAGTCAGCACGGCGTAAATCAATCGGTTGCGGCGCATTGGGAAAATTCTCGTGGGTTGGTGGGGGGCGGCGTTGGAGTGCAAGATTTATCTTGCACAGGGCGTAAGCCCTCAAGAATCAAATTTGGCGTTTAAGAATCAAATCTGGCGCTCCAACCGCTGCGCAACATTGCCGCAGGCGGAACGACAAGGCTATCATCCGTCGATGAAATTTTACCCACACCCCCGCCCGCCGGGCGCTATTTTTCAGGCCGCGACGGCCATTTGCAAGCGCCTAGGCAATCAGGCGCAAGCCGTTTTTCGAGTAGCGCTGTGGAGTTTGCTGCTGGCGGGCATTTCAGCCCCGGCAATGGCCGATTTTGACGTGGATGCGCTGCTGCGCGTTTTGGCCCGGCAGCCGACCGGCCGCGCCGCGTTCACCGAGAAAAAATTCCTCCCCCTGCTCTACCGCCCGCTGGAATCCTCCGGCGAACTGGTCTATCTGGCCCCCGGCCATCTGGAAAAAAACACCCTCAAGCCCCGGCTCGAATCGCTAATCCTCGACCGCGATGGGCTGACACTCAAACGCGAAGGACTCGCCCAGCCCTTGCGTCCGCCAGACCACCCAGACGCCGCCGCCTTCATCGACAGCCTGGGCGGGGCATGGGCCGGCGACCGGGCAGGGCTGGAGCGGCGTTGGCGGCTGTCAGTGCAAGGTTCGGCGGCGGCGTGGACTTTAGTGTTGTTGCCGACGGCGGCGGACAGGGCGGCGGTCAGCCGCATTGATATCGCGGGCGAAGCGGGGCAAGTGCGTTCCGTGGCCCTCTGGCAGGCCAACGGCGCCCGCTCGCTGTTGGCGCTGGCACCGTTTGCGGCTAAACCTTAAAGGCCGCTGTCGGTGCAAGTCGGCGCCGGGCTGGACGCGCTGCGCCAACATCCTGTAGCGCCGGCATCCTTGCCGACATTGGGTCGGCGTAGCGCTGGCATCCCTGCCGGCGCGGTTTTCGGGTGGCGTGATTGATTTTTTAAGAAAGCGGGCCTTGCGGCCCGCGTCGCCGGCAAGATGCCGGCATCGTAGCGCCGGC
>JBJSYU010000508.1:0-13818 GCA_046089945.1 Candidatus Methylumidiphilus sp. | reverse complement strand
GATGCGCTGCAAAAACGCCTGCATCAGCAAGTGCGGCCCCGCCTCTTTATAATCAAAGCGCTCCAGCCAAATCTCCGAGTTTTCACGGAAAAACTGCTGGAACGCGGCCAGCAGTTTCGGCATGTCCAAACTGCCGTCGGGGCGCAGATACCACATCAACTGCTGCGGAATCGAGGTTTGTGTCGTCCACGTCAAGTCGCGTGGAATCACTTCCGCGTAGATGCGGTTGGCGATTTCCAGTTGCGGACATGAGCGGATCAGCCCCAAATCTTCGACATACTGGAGATCGTCCAAAGGCGCGCTGCCGCCTAATTCTTCGCCGAGCAATAGCGGCGCAATCACCCGGCGCACCCGCTCCTCGCGCAGTTTGTCGGCCAGTTGGTCGAGGTGGGTGGCGCGGGATTGGATTAGGCGCTCGCGGGCGGCATAATAGCGCTCCAAGCTAATCGGCGTCGCGCGGTCGCGGGCGGTTTTGTCTTCCCAAACGCAGCCATGGCCCAAGGCATTCACCAGCCACGGCTGCCCGTAAGTGTCCTCCCATAATGCTTTGAAAATTTCCGGCGCGAATACCTGCCCGCTGTCGTCGGTGTGCTGTTGCCATAAGGCGTGGATTTCATCCGGAGAGAAATTCCCCAACCGAATCGACGCGGCTTTGATGTTGAAACACGAGCCGCCGGTGATAATCCCCTCTTGCGAGGTATGGATGCGGTAATCGCGCACATCGCGGACGCCGCATAAAATCACCGACAAGGGATAACTCGCCGGGCGCAGGTCGTATCCCTCGCGCAATTGGCGCAATAGCGAAACCAAGGTGTCGCCGACCAGCGCGTCCACCTCGTCCAACATTAATACCACCGGGCCATCCGTTTCGCGCGCCCAGCGCGTCAGCAGATGGCTCAACACGTCATGGGGATTATGGCCGGCGGCTTCTTTCAACCAGCCATACCAGCGCCCATCCCCCAAATGGATATCCGCCCGCCGCGCCAATACCTGCGCCACCGCGCCTATGCCGGCCGCAACATCGTGCCGGGCCGTTTGCGCCCCTTCGATATTGGCATACAGCGCATGGACGTGGCCCTGTTGGTTCAGATGGCGCATCAAAGCCAGCAGAATCGTCGTCTTGCCGGTCTGCCGGGGCGCATGCAGCACAAAATACTGCCCCTGCGCAATCAAATGCTCCAATTCGGGCAGGTCGATGCGGGACAGTGGGTCTAGCAAATAATGCTGGCCGGGGACGGACGGGCCGGTGGTGTTGAACTGGCGGGGCACAGATATTCTGGACGTACTAATTCTACGTGTTTTGGGCTAACTGTGTGCTGCAAATCTCTTAATTCTGGTAAATTAAGGATCAATTGAAGTCGATTCTTTAGCGTCTTGAGCTTGCAATGGTTCCATGTCAACCACAAGCTTAACGCTTGCATATCTATACTCTGAACCTTGGCTTGGACTTTCTGTTGCAACAAAATGTATCTTTGAATTTTTCAGAACATCATACAGATCGTCTTGCGCGTTTCTATGCGCGGCATCCAAGAATTCATGATAAATAAAATACCCACGCAAAAACGCTAATTCTGCATTTGATATTTCTTCCCCATTCCTGATGTCAATACTAGCAGGCTCTCCATTAATTTTGACTTGGCTTGCAGGAAGGGAAATGTTATTTTCATTCTCAATATCCCCCTTGTATTTTGAAACTTTTGCCCCATGTCGCCTAACAGCATCTGCACCACCCTCAAAGATAGCTTCTTGAATCTTTATTTTAGAATCACCAGGCGGATCTTTAAGTGTCCCAACAAAATAGTAGACTATCTCTTTAATACACTCTTTTGGATACGAGCTTTCTATGCTGTATTGGTTAACTGCAAAATTTACCCTTGCATAAAGATCAAAACTTATTGTTATCTTCCCCCCGTTTTCAGAAAGCTTCGGCGCATACATAAAATATCCATTCGGCAAATCCTTACAGTATTGAGACAGCTTATGAGATTCCCTTGCCTTTTCCTCAATAAATTTTTTATATTTTGCCGACTCATTTATATCAAATTTCGAGGACTGAATAGGTTGTTCTGTGCGTGGTTTTTCCTGTGTGCCTAGGGCAGGTGGCAAACCACTATATTCCCCAGCAGGACGCGCAATCTCAATTGATGACCCATCTTGATTGAGATGGATTTTGATTTTATACAATTCAGGAAAATATTTTACTGCGGCAAAAGCAGTCACCACAATTAGCAGCAAAATAACTGCACCAATAACTCCGCCAATAGCCTTGTAAGCGAGTATTGACCTAATTATATACGCAAGCCAGCCATTTGAATTCATATCAAAATCCTCCGCAAATAATTGTTGAAATCTCCACCATCCGGCAAGAATGATACACCGGATCGCTGCAAAAAACTACCGCAACTTTTTGAATATTGCTGCCTGTTTATCACTGCAAACTTGATATTAGCGTATCCCGTCACATGATAGGATGACTCGAAAAACCCTGCTCTCCAATCGACAAGCTTCTTAGAATCAACCATTTCCGGCCAAGCTACTCTTGTCGAAGCATGACCGAAAACGGTTTTCCGAGTTGCCTGCTGGATTCACAATGCCGTTGGCTTCGGAAAGCTTCGCCTAGGGCCATAGACAAGACTATTCGGCTTGTCCTCCGTAAGGTGCCAGATTCAGCCTACGTGTTTATTCGCCCTCCCCCACTTTCCCATCCAACAACGGCCGGTAGCGCAGGGCGTCGGTGACGTGCGGGCGGATGGCTGCGGCCATTTGCGCGTGGAGCTTGGGGTTGGCGGTCAGCACGTTGCCGGTCTCGAAGTATTTGGCGCCGCCGTCAAAGTCGGTGACGATGCCGCCGGCCTCCATGACCAGCAACACGCCGGCGGCGATGTCCCAGGGCATCAGGCCGATTTCCCAGAAGCCGTCCATCCGACCGCAGGCGACCCAGGCCAAGTCCAAAGCCGCCGAGCCGGGGCGGCGGATGCCGGCGGCGTCCTTCATCAATTCGCGGAACATGCCGAAATAGGCGTCGTTGTGGCGCTGGTCTTTGAACGGAAAGCCGGTGCCGAGCAACGCGCCCAGCAGGTTTTTTTGCGGGGTGACGCGCAGGCGGCGGTCGTTCAGCGTCGCGCCGCCGCCGCGCTTGGCGGTGAAGAGTTCTTGCCGCACCGGGTCGTAGACCACGCCGCAATCGACGCCGCCCTTGTGCAGCAAGGCGATGGAGACGGCGAACTGCGGGAAGCCGTGGAGGAAGTTGGTGGTGCCGTCCAGCGGGTCGATGACCCAGGTGAACTCGCCCTTGGGCAGGCCGTGGCGGCCGCCCTCTTCGCCTAGGAAGGCGTGGCTGGGGTAGGCGCGGCTGAGGATGCTGACAATCTCCTGTTCAGCTTGGCGGTCCACCTCGCTGACGAAATCGTTGCGCCCCTTGGCGGTGATTGTGAGGGTGTCGATGCGGTCGGCGGAACGCATGATTAAATCGCCGGCGGCGCGGGCGGCGCGCACTGCCATAGTCAGCATTGGGTCCATAATTCACCAGAAGTTAAAAGAACAGGAACAAATAATCTGCTAGTATTTTACCCCTTTGTTTACTATCCCGCACATTAAGGCCATCGCGTGCTGTCCAATATCCGCATTCTGTTAGTCGGCACGACCCATCCGGGCAACATCGGGGCGGCGGCGCGGGCAATGAAAAACATGGGCTTGTCCGACTTGGGCTTGGTGGCGCCGAAGATTTACCCCAGCGCGGAGGCGACGGCCCGCGCCGCCGGCGCCGACGACATTTTGGAGCGGGCGCAGGTGTATGCGGATTTGGACGCGGCGCTGGCCGACCGCGAGTTGATTGTCGGCGCCAGCGCGCGGCTGCGGACGATCTCTTGGCCGCAGTGGACGCCGCGTCAATGCGCCGCCCGCATCGCCGCAACGCCGCAGCGCAAGACCGCCATTTTGTTCGGGCGCGAGCGCACGGGCTTAAGCAACGAGGAGTTGGAGCGCTGCCATTTTCTGCTGCACATTCCCTGCAACCCAGAATTTAGCTCGCTGAACATCGCCGCCGCGTTGCAGGTGGTGGCGTATGAGTTGTTCCAAGCCGCGCAGGCGGCGACGCCGGCCGACCCGGAAGCGGAGCTGCTGGCGAATGGCGAGGAGATGGAATCGTTCCATGGGCATTTGCTGCAAACCTTGTATGCCATCGGCTTTTTGCACGAGCGCAAACAGTCGCCCGCCTTGATCCGCCGGCTGCGGCGCCTGTTCAACCGCGCCGGGCTGGAGAAGACCGATATCCACATCCTGCGCGGCATTCTCGCCGCCGTGCAGAAACGCACCCGCCCACCGCATGACGAGGACTGAACCATGCTCAACAAGATCAAAGAAGAATTCGGCTGCATTTTCGAGCGCGACCCGGCGGCGCAGTCGTATTTTGAGATTCTGACGACTTATCCTGGCGTCCATGCGGTGTTGATCCACCGCCTCAGCCACCGGCTGTGGCGGATTGGGCTGCGCGGGCCGGCGCGGTTTGTCGCGCATCTGGCGCGTTGGCTGACCGGCATCGAAATCCACCCCGGCGCGGAGATTGGCCGGCGGCTGTTCATCGACCATGGCATGGGCGTGGTGATCGGCGAAACCGCCGTCATCGGCGACGATTGCACGCTGTACCACGGCGTCACGCTCGGCGGCACCAGTTGGAAGAAGGGCAAGCGCCATCCGACCTTGGGCAAGGGCGTGGTGATCGGCGCCGGGGCGAAGGTGTTGGGGCCGATTGAGATTGGCGACGGCGCCCGCGTCGGCTCGAATTCGGTGGTGCTGAAAGATGTGCCGCCCGGCGCCACCGTCGTCGGCATCCCCAGCCACCGCGTCAACCCGGAGCGCAAGGCGCAGCAGGCGCAGCGCCAAGCCATCGCCGACAAAATCGGCTTCGACGCCTACGGCATGACCTCGGAAATGTCCGACCCCGTCGCCAACGCCATCGACCATTTGCTGGAACATATCCTCAAACTCAAGGAGCAAGTGGAGACAATGCAGCAAGCCATGCAGGCACACGGCATCGAAATCAGCGACCCGCCGCCCGCGCAAAACTGGGACGATTGCCGGGTCGATCCGGTGGACGAGGACGCGCAGGGGGATGGGTTTACAACGTAGCGCCGACATACCGGCCGGCAACAACAGGGAACGCCGCAAACGCCGGCAAGGATGCCGGTGCTACGTTAAACGCCGGCAAAGATGCCGGCGGCTATGTCTTGGACTCCAAAGCCTGCTTTGGACGGGTTTGAAATGTCCAAAGCAAGCTTTGGACGCCGGTGTCGGCTTAAACTGTCGGGAATGTGCGGGTGAAGATGCCCTGGGATTATGGCAATCCCAGGGTATTGGAGGACTTTAAGAGCGGAGGATTACGCGCAAGGCTTTAAGCTTTGCGGCGGGCAAGCCCAAGCAAACCGGCCAAGGCGCTGCCGAACAGCCACACCGCGCCGGGGATTGGCACCGGGGCAACCGTGGTTTGGATGGTGAAGGCGTGGCCTAGGCGCAGGTCGGCAATGGCGGCGTCCAGCGTGGTGATCGGCGCGGCGGCGGTTTGCCAAGCGTTGTAGGCGGTTTCAGCCGTCGGGCTGGTGGCCAACACGCCTTGGAAGGTGACTAAGGCGGCGGCTTTCTCGGCCAGCGTCAAGGTGTGGCTGGCCGCAGCCGCATTGTAAACGGCCAGGGCAGCGAGGATTTCCGGCGTCGCGGCGGCATTGAAGGCGGCTTGCTGCGTCGCCACGGTCGCGTCATTGGCGGCATGGGCGGCGACTAAGTCCTTGTAGTTTTGTATCTGTAGCGCCGCATTCGCCGGGTTGTTGCCACCCACCCAAATGCTGTAGTCGCCCGGCCCTAGGATGTATTCAACGCTGGTCAGGCTGTGGGTGCCCGGCGCGGCGGTTTCCGACCCCAGAAATTCCAGCACGCGGGTGTTTTGTCCGCCCAGCGTCTGGTCGGTGCCGATCAACGTGCCGTTGCCAAACGTGGCGGTGGCGCTGATATCGCGGCCCGCCGTCCAATTGGCGTTGGAGCGGTAAGCGCCCCAAGTGCCTTCGGCCCCGGCCACGTCGGTATAGTTCTGTCCCGTGGTGGCTTCATACAGCGCTTCAGAGGCGGGCGAAAACGGGTTTGCCGCCGCGTAAGGACTCCATGTGGCATAGCCCGGCAGGTTGGCGTCTAAGGTATTATTGCCGTTGCCGCCTTCATGCGAGGACTGGGTTGCCAAACCTCTAAACAAGGCAAAGGCCGGCGTCCAGTCATTGCCGCGCAAATCCGTCACCGCCGTGCCGCCGGTGGCCTGGGTCTGCACCACAGAATGCAGCCCTGCGCCTAAGGTGTCGATTTGAAAGCTGACTTTGGACGTGGCCGCCAATGAAAACGCCAAGCCCTTGTTGTCGTGGCTGTTGCCCCAAGTCACCGGGTCTTGCGCCGCGCTCCAGCCATAATCAGAGCCGGTCGAGCGCGTCTGCGTGTAGGTGCCATAGGTGGTGCCGGTGGCGGTGTTGGTGCCGAAGGTGCCGGGGCCGTTGGCGCCCGTGCCGTTGTTTTCCACGCCTAAGGCCAAGTTGCTGTTGGCCAAGAACATGGGGTTGGTGCCGGCGTCGTTATACAGGAATGGGCCGGAACTCCAATGCGCGAAGGCTTGGCCGGAAACGCCAGCCAGTCCGCTGGTCAACAGCGCCGCAATGGCGGTTTTGCGTAAGTACATAGGTATCATCCTCTTTGATGGGTATTAAAAGTCAAACACTATTCGCAGGCTTGAAGCGTGTGGTTTTGCTTTCTAGCCCCAGCCCGCGACAGGTGCGGATCTCGATCACGTGTGCAATGCGCTGGCCATGCCGATGCACGGCTTGTGCAAACCCCCAATGGCGGTTTTGCTTTATTTCTCTAACGCCGTGCGTTCCAGTGCCTCATCCGTGATCTTGCGTATTGAGGCAGATTACATGCCACTACCCACCCTGCCAGCCAAGCCTGTTAATTCAGTAAGTTATGAAGCCACGCCAGCAGGCTTGCGATGGGCGCAAAGGTATATGCCTTAATCGCCGAGGCATATGCCACACCTGTGGGGGCGGCAAGGCAGGCATAAAAAAGCCGGCGCGGCATTGTCAATGCCGCGCCGGCCGTGCCGCCGTCACAGGGTGGGAGCGCCGCGCAACAGGTCGGCGGCAGCCTAGGCCAGCGCCGCCACCGGGCTTAAACGGCTAGTAAGGCAGTTGCCCAGGCGTCACGGTCACTTGACTAATAGCGCCGGAGTATTTGAACACGCCGTACTTTTTGAATATCGCCCAAGACACCGGGCCTCGGCGGTCTTTGCCGATGTCCAGCCCGTCCAGCGGACTGCCGAACAACGATGCCCCGGCGGCAGACCAATTCGGCAAACTGCCCTGCGCGACTTGCGCGCCGTTCACGTACAGCGTCCCCGTGCCGCCGCCGCTGGCCAGCCCGTTGGCCGGGTTGTACGCCGCCGCTTGCAGGCTGAACTGAATATTCAAGGTGCCGGGTTGCACAGGAACCCTAGGGAACTGAGTCCACGCGCCGAAGGCGACATTCTCAAAAGCCAACTCGCCATTCTCGATGTACAGCACGGAACCTAGATCATCCGCCCCATCGGCGAAGATAATGCCCTTGTTGCCGGTGGCATATTGAACCGTCGCCTGGATGGTGTAATTGCCGTTGGTATGGATGCCAGCCGGATTGCCAAACGGATTCCAGTAAGGATTCAGCAAGGGCGAGATATCCGGCTGCTCGGCCCAATCGCCGTTGGCGAAGGTTTTGGCCGCAATCCGGTTGGCCAGATACGGGGCTTGCGCCGACGTGATCACCGAGGCCGAGCCTTGGAACAAGGGATACACCTGATACTGCTGGGCCGCTGTGTCGAACGCCAAAGCCAATTCTGCCACTTTCCCCGCATTGCTCGCCGCCAGATTATTGGTTTCCGAGAAATCGTCATTCAGGTTGTACAACTGCCACTCCGCATTGTCGAACGCCGTCCCTGCCGTGTGCTGCGTCACGGCGTACCAACCATCCTTGTAATAGCCCCTATTGCCAGCCTGCTCGTAATATTGCTGGGTGTGCTGTTCCGGCGCATTGGCATTGGCAGCGTCGAACAAATAGGCAAAGCTGGTGCCTTCCACAGGCTTTAACGGCACACCATTAAAAGTATCAGGATGGGCAATGCCAGTGGCTTCCAGCAAGGTTGGCGTAATATCAGTGACATGGGTGAGCTGGGTGCGGATCGCGCCCTTGTCGGTGATATGGCTGGGCCAAGACACAATCAGCGGCACCCGGCGTCCGCCACCGACGGTGTTCTGCTTGTAGCCCCGAAACGGTGTGTTAGAAACCGTCGCCCAGCCCAAAGGATAATGCGGGGAAGTTTCCTCCGTGCCGATTTTATCAAAACGACTCACATCAAAGGCTTTATTCGTCGGCCCACCGAACAGGGTTTGCAGTGCGATAGTCGTGCCTTGCAAACCACCTTCTTGGGAGCCGCCATTATCCGAGGCAAACACGATAATGGTATTGTTCAACTGCCCAGTGCTTTCCAAATAGCTATACAACCGGCCAAAATTGCGATCTAGCGTCGAGACAAAAGCCGCATAGGTTTCTTGGTAACGGGCGTAAAGCTGCTTGTCGGCTTCGGACAGTGCGCTCCACGCCGATACGCCGGGATTCAGCGGCGGCAATACTGTGTTGGCCGGAATCAGCCCCAAGTCCTTTTGCTTCTGAAACCGCGCCGCACGGACGGCATCCCAGCCCGCCGCATACTGGCCTTTGACTTTCTGCAACAAATCCGCCCTAGGGTTCAGCGGCGCATGCACGGCATTGTCGGCCAGATACAGGAAGAACGGCTTGTTCGGATTGGCCGTTTTCGCCGCTTTCACATAGTCGATGGCCTTGGAAGTCCACAGGTCGGAAGTCGAGAAGTCGCGGGGAAATTGCTCCACATTGACCCGCTGGTTGCCTTCATACAGCACATGCGGATGCTGCGGATGGGTTTCGCCGTCTAAAAATCCGTAGTAATTGTCAAAACCGCGTTGCAGCGGCCAGGAATCGTAAGGGCCGTTTTTGACGCGGTTGGCGGTCTGTGTCAAATGCCATTTGCCCGTGGCAATGGTGCTGTAGCCATTATCCCGCAAGATTTCCGCCAGCGTGACGACGTTTTGCTGAATCTGCCCGGAATAGCCGGGAAAGCCCGGATTGCCATCCGCGATAAACCCAACACCCGCCGAATGGCCGTTCAAGCCGGTCAGCAAGGCGGCGCGGGTCGGCGAGCATAAGGAATGGGTGGTGTAGTTGCGGAAACGCAGGCCGTTATTCGCCAGCCTGTCTAGGCTTGGCGTGGGTATTTCCGAACCGAACGCACCCAAATCGGAATAGCCCAAATCGTCGGCCAATACCACGACGATATTGGGCGCACCGGCGGGTGCGCTATGGGAGACGGGCGGTTTCGGCACCGGCGCGGTGCCTTGGGCGGTAGGCGTCGGCCACCACGGCGTCGATGTCGCCAGCGTTTTGCCGGCGACGCCTTGGAATCCGTAGTATGGGGCGGTGGTCGGGTCAGCCGCCAGAGTATATCCCGGTTGCATGGTGAGAACCGCGAGGCCGAGCAGCAGGGTTATGCGGTGGTTTGAAGGGAGCACCGACCCGTCGGCAATCCGCTGGAATGGGGGTTTGGTTTTGTTGTTCATCGCAGAGCCTCCAATGGTTTAGACGCGGCCAGCTTGTCGCTGGATAAGCCCGCCCCGCCAAACACCTAAGCCGCCCAGCGCGCTGGCAAACAGCCAAGCCGCTGCGGGCGCTGGCACCGGCGTCGTGCCGTTGATTTGGGCTTGATAGGGTGAGTTGGGGTTTGAGGCGTTGTCGAAAACCACTACCGCATTGGCATAATACTCGCCCGCGACGCCAAAACCTGTGGTGTCTGACGAATAAGACCAATTCACGCTGCTGTCATTGGTTGCGGACAATTGCAGCCAATATCGGGTATTCGCCGACAGGGAATACGTCGCGCCTAGCGCAAAGCTGAATGTGCCGGGCGTGAAGGACAGGCTGCTGTCACTGAGCGAGCCGAAGCTTGTCAGCACAGTTCCAGGATTTGTCGCGTCATCGCTGAGCAAGTTCACGCTAAACGAGCCAGCGCCGGTATTATCGCCACTGAGCAGCAGTTGCACGTCGGTCAAGTCAATCGGATCTGGCCCGCTGGAAAATGAAATAGCCAATGGGCCAAAGTTGATGGCGGCCGGCGAATCGCCCCCGCCGGATGCCGCCCCGATATTGTCATACAGCGTCGCGGCATGGGCGGCCGCACTGAGCGTCAGTAAAAGCAGAGCCAAGCCCCGCAAGGCATTTTGAATGTGTCGCATGATTCCACCTGTTGAGTATTAAGGCTAAAAGCCTTAAGCGGATCAATAAACATGCCATGGCTTTTCTGAGTTCTGCCGGGTTTTTTGGATCAGCCGTCGGTCTTAGGCTCGGAAAAGCGCCTTGCCGAACTGCGCTTGCGCAGATTCAAAAAACCTTTTAAATCAGTTTTCTGCGGCAGATCTTTGGATTTTTGAAGGTGTCGGGCAGGTAGTTTCCGCCCTTGATGGCAGCGAATGCGTTGGCTTGCAGTCAACAGTTTTGCGGATACGCTGTTGCTGTGGCTACAGTGCGGGCTTTCTTAACGAAGGCGAGGGAATGCAACGCATCGCCAAATCGCCGCTCGCTTCGCTGCTGTCGGGCGGCGGCGCGAACGGCCAATGCCTCGCCGACCGCGTGACAGGCTTGGCAATAGTGCTGTACCGTTATAACCCGAAACGCGGCGTCGCCGCCTCAAGCCATCCCACGACTGACCGGAGGCCACCTTATATGCTCGTGCTGCAAGCTTTTGCCCTCAGCGGCCTGTTTTACGCCGGTAGCCGGCTGTTTTCCGCCCGCCGCCAAGCCGCCGCCGCGCCGGGCCACAGCGCAAAAGCCCGCCGGCAGGCGGTGCTAGGCCCGGCGCCGGCCCCAGTTGAAGACCCTCACGCCGATGCGCAAGCCCAGGCCGGGCGCGAGCTGCGGGCGTCTTCGGCGGCGCTGGGCTTGGCCTTGGGTGGCGCGGCGCTGGGCGCGCCGCTGCTCGGCCTCGCCAGTGTGCCGGTGCTGCTGCTGGCGCGCGCACCCTGTTACGCGGCCGCTTGGCGGGCATTGCGGGCGCGGCGGGTGGACGCCAGCGTCCTCGACGCCACCCGCGTCAGCGTCTGCGTGGTGATGGGCTACGCCACCGTCGCCGCGCTGGACGCTTGGCTGCATGCCCACAGCCAACGCCTGTTTGCCAAATCCGCAGCGGACTTGCGCGACAGCTTGCGGCAGTCGCTGGCTCTCGACCGCCGCGCCGGCTGGGTCGAATGCGCCGGCGTCGAACTGCACACGCCGCTGGATCAGATCAAGCCCGGCATGGTGTTGGCGCTGCGCACTGGGGACTGGACGCCGGCGGCGGGCGTGGTGTTGTCCGGCCTCGCCGAGGTCGCCCCGCGCCATGCCCGCAACGCGGCGGACGGGGCCAAGCCCGGCGACCACATCGCCGCAGGCGTCGAAATCCTGTCAGGGTCGCTGGCGGTGCGCGTCGAAGCAGCGCCGTCCACCGCCGACGACCTGCCTGCGCAACTGCAAGCGGCGCCGCAGGCGCAGACGCCGCTGCGCTGGCTGGGCGAATACCTGGGCGGGCAGATGGCGCCGTTGATGCTGGCCGGCTTCGCGCTGTCCATCCCGCTGCTCGGCGTCAACCGCGCCGCCGCCTTCCTGACCGTCCGCTTCGGCGCACAGATGCGCGACTTAAGCCCTTACGCCGCCCGCCAGATCATCGGCGCCGCCGCCGCCTGCGGCCTGTTGGTCTGCGCACCGCGCGCGCTGGAGTGGGCGAATCGGGTCAACACCGTCGTGTTCGACGCCCGCGTGCTGGCCGACCCCGCCGCCCGCCCGCACGGCGCGGCCTTGATCCAGGCGCTGCGGCAACGCGACTGGCGCGGCGGCAACGCGCTGGCGCAGCCGTTCACCGTCTTTGCGATGACCGACAGCGAAGGCGAGGGCCAAAGGCTGGAGGAAAAAATGGGCTTGGACGGCTATTTCGTCGAACCGGACAGCGCGGGACGGGCCGCGCTGCTGACGCGGCTGCAACAGGGCGGACGCCTCGTCTGCTATGTCGGCGCCGCCGGCCACGACGCCGAAGCGATGCAGGCCGCGCCGCTGTCGGTGGACGTGCGCCCGGCCTCGGACTTGAGCGCGACGCAGGCGCACATCGTGCTGCAAGACCCGCGCTTGCGCGGCCTGCCGGGCGTGTTCGACTTGGGCCGGTGGTTCGCCGACAGGCAACAGCTCAACCTGCTGGCCCCGGTCGGCGCCGACCTGCTCAAGTTCTCCGCCGCCCTGTTCCCGCGCAGCGGCCTGCTGTATTCCGTGCTGCTGTCTTACGGCGGGCTTATGGCCGGCGCCGCCCACGCCAGCCTGCCCAAGCCGGCAGCGCGGCCGTAATCCCCGGCCTCGCGCGTTCCAGCCCCATAAAATCGCGCCGCCTTGCCAACTTTGGCTGAATTAGGCGCGGATAAATGTTAAATTCTCCCCCCGCCGCCGACGGCTAAGGCATTGCCACGGCGTGCGACAACCATGTGTAAAAACTTTTTAACCAGAGGAAAACATGAGCCTAGAAGCCTTTATCGAAGAAAAACTGAACCAGTACGCGCAAAAGATCATCGACGGCAAGGCCGCGAGCGACGAACTCGCCTTAGGCGAGCTGAACTTCTACGCCGCGCTGCGCCGGGTCGCCAGCGGCAAGGCCACCACTGCGGATCTGGGCTTGTTTGATGCGATCAACGACACTTTGCAGCAGCTTGGCGTGTTGGCGGAAGGCGAGACCTTGACGAAAAAAATCAAGCCGTAAGCGCCCTGCTCGGCTGAAATAACGTAGCGCCGGCATCCTGCCGGCCAAAAAAGGAGCGCCGGCATCCCTGCCGGCCAAAATAACGTAGCGTCGGCATCCCTGCCGGCGCTACGCCGACCAGCAAACCCGCCCCTGCGCAACGCCAGCCCAAGCCCTTTCCCGCCCGCCGCCCCACGGCAGTATAATCCCGCCCATGCCAGCCCCCGGCTGGCTTGTTCCGCACCGTGACAGCTTTTAAGAGGCACCCCCTTATGATCCAAAGACCCGCCCCCCTTTTCCTGGCCTTAGCCATCATCCTCAGCCTAGCCGCCTGCTCCGGCAAACACGCCAACAACACCGCGCAAGGCAAAGCCGACAGCAGCCTAGCCTCGCGCTCGTCCAAGCCCCTGCGGCTGTACAGCCAAGACGGCAGCGGCCAAGCCCGCAGCCACAGCGCCAGCGACGAATTCCCGATGCCAGCCGCCCTAGAGCCGCAGGTCGAATTCTGGCGCAACACCTACACGCGCTGGCACCGCACCGAATTCGCCCTGCACGACAAGCTGTACATGAACGTCGTCTATGAAGTCGTCGAAATCCCCGGCCCGGTCGGCGACCACCTCAGCCCCGAACAAAAAGCCTATGTGCAAGCGCGCGTGGACGACTGGAAATACCGGCTAGTGCAATTGGAAGAAAAAGCCGCGGGCGGCGGGACGCTCAGCGACGACGAACAGGAGTTAGTCCGCCAAATGGGCGGGCGCGAAAACCTCTACGGCGCCAGCGAGCGCCTGCGCCAGCAGCGCGGCCTGCGCGAACGCTTCAAGCGCGGCCTATTGATTGGCAGCCGCTACGAGCGCCAATTCCGCGAAATCTTCCGCAACGCCGGCCTGCCGGAAGACCTCGCCTACCTGCCGCATGTCGAATCCTCGTTCCAGGCCAACGCC
>JBJSYU010000507.1:0-4862 GCA_046089945.1 Candidatus Methylumidiphilus sp. | reverse complement strand
ATAGCCCTTCAGTTCCAGCGCCTTGAAAATCTGAAAGGTGTTGCAGCGCTTCGCGTCGTAAGTCACCACCACGGTTTCCGCGCCATAGTCGGCCTTGGCCCGCCGCACCCCGCGCAACTGCCGCAAGGCCCGCTCGACCGTGTTTTCGCAACTGCCGCAGCGCATGCCTTCGACGCGCAGGGTTTCAGTGATTAGCCTCATGACAATAAATTGCTGCTGCGTTGTGGGCGGTGGGTGTTATTGAACTCGGAACCGTAGCACCGGCATCTTGCCGGCCAAACCGTAGCACCGGCATCTTGCCGGCCAAAATCTGGAATACATGAAACGCCGGCAAGGATGCCAGCGCTACACCGCCGGCAAGGATGCAAGCGCTACACCGCCGGCAAGGATGCAGGCGCTACGTCACTCCCTAAGTCCGAAAATCTGCTATCGTTGTTCCCCGGCCAATTGCCCCTTATGACATTGCGGATCGCTACAACCTGGGCGACCCAACAGCGCCCAAGCATACCGCAATTGGCCTCTTCTCAACGTGACTGTCCGTATTCCGCAAACCCAAACCGATTGATGCAAAGCGCCAACAAAGCGCCAACAAGGAGCCGCAATGAGCAACACCGTTGAATGGGATGATCTGCTGGATTACATCGAAGAGGGCCGGGGCATCCCCATCGTCGGCGAACAACTGCCGCAGGCCGCGACGCCGGGCGGGGGTTTGCCGCTGTATGCGCAAGTGGCCGACCTCCTCAAGCTGGATCGTGCCGCCCTGCCCGCGCAGCCCAGCCTCAACGCCGTCGTCTGCGCCCATCTGGCGGCGCATGGCGATATCAACGAGGTTTACCCGAAGATCCGCAATATCCTGCTCGAAATCCCGCCCGACCCGCCGGAGCCGCTGCGGCAACTGGCGGCGATTACTGGCTTTGGCCTGTATGTCAGCCTGACCTTTGATTCCCTGCTGGCCACCGCCATCAACCAAGCCGGCTTTGGCGGCGCGGACAAAACCTGCTCGCTGCGCTACACGCCAAACGGCAGCGACCAAGCCCAAGGCATCGCCGACCTGCCGGCGGCGTGGCAAGCGGAGAAGGCGCCGACAGTGTTCCATTTGTTCGGCAAAGCCTCCACCGCCCCGGATTATGTCGTCAGCGACGAAGACCTGCTCGAATTCGTCCACGCGCTGCAACGGCCCGACCACCGCCCGCCGATCTTGTTCGACGAATTGGCGGCCAACCACCTGCTGTTTCTCGGCTGCCGCTATTCCGACTGGCTGGCCCGCTTCCTGTTGCGCCTGTCGAAAAACGCCCGCCTGTCCGGCCCGCGCAAATCCCGCGAAACCCTGGTGGACTGCAATATCACGCAAGACCCAAGCTTGGTGCTGTTCTGCGGCAGTTTCAGCAGCAAAACCTGCCTGTTGCCGTTGCCCGCCGACGAGTTCATCGCCGAACTGTCGTCGCGTTGGCAGCAACGCCACCCGCCCACCACCCCCAGCGCAGCAGTGCCGGCCGCGCCGGAAGACCCCGTGGCCGACATGACGCCGGGGGCGATATTCATCAGCTACGCCAGCGAAGACCACGACATTGCCAGGCTGTGGCACGAGCGCTTGCAGCAGCACGGCTTAGACGCTTGGCTGGACATAGTACGGCTTAAAGGGGGCGACCTTTGGGAGAGCAAAATCCGCCGCCACATTCAGGAATGCTCATTGTTCATCGCGCTGGTCTCCCGCCACACCGAAGATTGCACGATCAGCTATTTCCGCCGCGAATGGCGCTGGGCGGCCGAGCGGGCGGAAAGCATCGCCGACGGCATCCCGTTCATCCTGCCGTTGCGCGTCGATTACGACGGCCCGCCGGAAGACGCGCTGGTGCCGGGCGAATTCAAAAAAGCTCAATGGATACCGCGCATGCCCAAGCCCGACGACGACCTGCTCAAGCGCCTGCGCGACTTGGTGCGCGACTACCAACGCCAACGCAACCGGGGGGCTTGAGCCATGGACAGTCTACGCCTCACCCGCGACAACCCCTGGCCCGGCCTGGAATCCTACGACGAGGCATCGGCGGAATTTTTCAAAGGCCGCAACGCCGAGCGCGAAGACCTGCTGCGGCTGATCCGCCGCGCCCCGCTGGCCGTGCTGTACGGCCAATCCGGCCTGGGCAAAACCTCGCTGCTGCAAGCCGGCGTGTTTCCGCAACTGCGCCAGGAAGACCTGCTGCCGGTGTACATCCGCCTAGACTTCGGCCCGGACAGCCCGACGCTGGCAACGCAAGTGCGCGACCGGCTGTGGGAAGCCGCCTGCGCCAACGACGGCGAAGCCACGCCGCCAACAGCGGACGAAAGCCTGTGGTCGTGGCTGCACCGCAGAGACACGGAATTTTGGAGCAACCGCAACCGCCTGCTGACGCCCATGCTGGTGTTCGATCAGTTTGAGGAACTGTTCACGCTAGGGCGCGGCGCCGCAGACACCCGCGCCTTTCTCGCCGCGCTGGCCTGTCTGGTGGAAAACCGCCCGCCCGCCGCGCTGCAAGCCGCCTGCGAACACAACCCGGCGCTGGCCGAACGCTACGACTTCCGCGCCCAGCACTATCGCATCCTGTTCGCCTCCCGCGAAGACTTCCTGCCCGATTTCGAGGGTCTGCGCTGGCTGATGCCGTCCATCGCCCACCCACCGCCAGCGCCTGCTGCCGATGGACGCCGCGCAAGCGCGACAGGCTGTGATACAAGACGGCGGCGACCTAGTCAGCCCCGAAGTCGCCGACGCCATCGTCCAATTCGTCGCCAGCGCCAAACTAAGCCCGCAAGATGATCTCCCTCACCCTGAGGGAGAGGGCCGGGGAGAGGGCAACATCGAACCCGCGCTCCTCTCCCTAGTCTGCTCCGAACTCAACCAACGCCGCGGCGACGCCAAGCAACCCCAGATCACCCAAGACCTGCTGAGCGCCGCCCAAGACACCATCATCCAAAACTTCTACCAACGCGGCTTCGCCGGCCTAAACCCAGCGCTGCAAACCTATGTCGAAGACCATCTGCTGACCCGCGACAGCCGCGCCTTTGAAGACGCGCTGCTGATCTCCGGGGTCAAAGAAGACGCCCTGTACACCCTGGTCAACCGCCGCCTGCTGCGCATCGAAGAGCGCTATGGCCACAAGCGCGTGGAACTAATCCATGACCGACTTGCTCCTGAGGCGCAGGATAGCCGGGATCGCCGCCAGCGCGCCGAAGCCGAGGCGGAAGCCAAGCGCCAAGCCCGGCAGCGGCGGCGGCGCTGGCTGTCGAGTCTGTGAAAGTATTGCCAAAAACGGCAATTTTTCGGTTCTAACTCATTGATTTGCCGTTGTTGGAACGGGCGAAAACTGAATACTTTCACAGTCTCTGTCGCTCGGCGCCGGCGGCGTGGCGCTGCTGGCCGTGGTGTCGGGTTTCGCGGTCTACAGCTACCGGCAATGGCAAAAGTCCGAAGCGGCGTTTGAGCTGGCTTTGCAAGTGGTCAACCGGCTGACCTACCAACTGCCCAAACGGCTGGAAAACATCCCCGGCACCTTAAAAATCCTCGAACAGACCAACGCCGAAAACGCCGAACTGCTGCGCCGCATCGACGCGCTGCGCGGCGAGACAGCCAAATCGCAGCGCGAGAAAGTCGCCAATCTGCAACAGCAGGGCGACCGACGGCTAAGTTTGGGCGATTTGCCCGGCGCGGCGAAGCTCTACCGCGACACCCATGCCATCCTCGACAAACTCGCCGCGCAAAACCCCGCTGATAGCGATAGGCAGCGCGACCTGTCGGTCAGCCACAACAAAATTGGCGATTTGCTGACCGCCCAAGGCGATCTGGCCGGGGCGCTGTCCAGCTACCGGGCCGACCTTGCCATCGCTGAAAAACTGGCGGCGCAAGACCCGGCCAATGCCGAGTGGCAAGCTGATCTGGCGTTCAGCCATGCCAAGCTTGGGGAGTTGTCGCGGCAGACGCAAAACCCCAGCGAATCCTTTATTGCGCAGGCGCCGCTTCGTCCACCGACAGCGCCGGGCGGGTTTCGCCCCGGCCTATCGTCACTAAATCCCAAATCAGCAACACCAGCCCGGCGGTGGTCATCAGGCCAAACAGCATGCGCCAGTGCATTGCTTGGCGAAACCACGGGTGTTCCTGTGCGGTGAAATAGCCGCTCCAAGTCGAGCCTTCCACGGCGCGTTCGATGAATGACTGCTCATAGCCGGCAATCAGCAGCGCCACGGTCATGCCCAACACACCGACATTTAGCAAACCCATCGCCCATTTCCAGCGCCAGCCATTCGGCAATTCGCCGCTCATCCACACATTGCCGCGCCATTTTTGCACTGCCAGGTAAAAGAAAGCGATATTGATCGTCGCATACGCGCCGAAAAACGCCAGATGGCCGTGCGAGGCCGACCATTGTGTGCCGTGCGTGTAGAGGTTGATTTGCGGCAAGGTGTGCATGAAACCCCAGACGCCCGCGCCCAAAAAGTTGCCGAAGGCGTGGGCGATAATCCAGGCCAAAGCTGGATGGTTACGGCTTTTAAACTGGTGTACGCCGGCGTCATACACCGAATGCACCACCATCGCCACCAGCGGAATCGGTTCCAGCGCGGAGAAAAAGCCGCCGATGGAAAACCAGTAATCCGGTGTGCCAATCCAGAAATAATGATGGCCCAAGCCCAGTATGCCGGAGCCAAACATCAGCGCGACTTCGATGTATAGCCAAGTCTGCACAATCTTGCGCCGCGCCCCGATCAAATGCATCAGCGACCACGCCATGATGCAGCCGACCAGCACTTCCCAGGTCGCCTCCACCCACAAATGAATCACCCACCACCACCAGTATTGGTCTACGGTGATATTGGTCATGTAAAACATGCCCGCG
>JBJSYU010000506.1:0-3243 GCA_046089945.1 Candidatus Methylumidiphilus sp. | reverse complement strand
CATCGGCCTTGAGCAGCGCCGCAACGCGGATATGAAAAAGGCGCTGGACGAGCATGCCTTGGTCAGCATGACCGACGCCCGTGGCACCATCATTTACGCCAACGCCAAGTTTTGCCAAGTGTCCGGCTACTCGGAAGCCGAATTGCTAGGCCAAGACCATCGCATCGTCAACTCTGCCCACCACGACGCCGCCTACATCAAAAGCCTGTGGCAGACCCTTGGTCGTGGCAAAACCTGGCAGGGGGAATTCCGCAACCGCCGCAAGGACGGCAGCGTTTATTGGGTGGACACGACGATAACCCCGATACTGGACGAGCGCGGCAAACCCCGCCAACACATCGCCGTCCGCCGCGAAATCAGCGACATCAAGGAAGCGCAACTGCGCGCCCAGCGCTTAGGCGAGCGGCTGCAATGGCTGCTGCGGGCCTCGCCCTCGGTGATTTACGCCTTGGAAAACCCCGACAATCTGGCCGAATGCACCTACATCAGCGGCAAATCCTTGGAGGCGGTGGGTTTTGACCCAGAGCGCATGATGACAGAACCCGGCTTTTGGCTGAACCATTTGCACCCGACCGACCGCGACGCCGCGCAGGCACACTTGCAGCGCCTGCTGGCGGAGGGTCAAGCCACCGTGGAATACCGCTTCCAGTCCGCCGATGGCCAATACCGCTGGATTTGCGACAACGCCAGGGCGATCCGCGACGCGGACGGGCAGTTGCAGGCAGTGGTCGGTTCGTGGACAGACATCAGCGCCAGCAAAGCTTTGCAGCAGGAATTGCTGCGCCTGCGCATGGCGGTGGAGGCCAGCGCCGACATGATCCTGTTGACCAACCGCAAAGGCATGATCGAATACGCCAACCCGGCGTTTTGCCAGTTCACTGGCTGGGACTGCGCCGAGGTGCTGGGGCTATCGACCAATGTCTTGGCCAGCGAGCATACTTCGCCGGCGGTTTACCAGGCCATGCGCGAGACGCTGCGGCGCAACCAGCCTTGGCATGGCCGTTTGCTGAATCGGCGCAAGGCCATCGTGGCGGCCGAGGCTGGCCCACCGGTCGGGCCAGCCGCTGACGGCTTGCCGCGCCGCCGCCGCGACGATCCGGTCGCCGGTTCCACCGTGTTGTCCGACCCTTTGCTGTTTTGGGCCGATGTCAGCATCACGCCGATCTTGGACGAGGCCGGCAACAACTTGGGGTATGTGTCGTTTCAGCGCGACATCACCGCGACCGTCGCGCAAGAAGAACGGCTGGCCCAAGCCCGGCTGGACATGGACACGCGCTTGGCGGTGGTGGAGATTTTGAACCAGTCGGCGCCGTTGGCCGAGCGTTTCGAGCGGGTGCTGGATCGCTTGTTCGAGCTGCCGGACATGGCGCTGCAACAAAAAGGCGGGGTTTTCCTGCGCCACAAAGACGCCGAGCGGCTGGACATGTTCGTGCTGCGCGGCGAGTTTAGCGAGGAGTTCATCCGCCGCGAGCAGCATGTCCCGCTGGGCGAGTGCCTGTGCGGGCGGGCGGCGGCGTCCGGGCAGGTGTTGGTGTCCAACGACTGCTTTTGCGACCCGCGCCACGAGCGCCGCTTTGAGGGCATGCAAAGCCACGGCCATTACATTGTCCCGCTGGTTTCCGATGCCGAGAATTTAGGTGTGCTGTTCCTGTACACCACGCCTTACCCGAATTACTCGCCGGGACGGGCCGAGATCCTCAAACAGATCGGCGAATACATGGCGTTCGCCATCGTCAGGAATCAGGCGCGGAAAATCGTCGAGCAGGCCCGCGACGCGGCTTTGAGCGCCTCGCGCCAGAAAAGCGAGTTTCTGGCGAACATGAGCCACGAAATCCGCACGCCGATGAACGGGGTGTTGGGCATGCTGGAATTGCTGCGGCGCACCGCACTGACCGGCGAGCAGCAGGAGTTCGCCGACACCGCCGCGCATTCGGCGGAAACCTTGCTGGCAGTCATCAACAGCATCCTGGATTTTTCCAAGATTGAAGCCGGCAAGCTGGATTTGGATTCGGTGGATTTCGACCTACGCGAACTGGTCGAGGAAGTCTGCGCGCTACTGGCCGCGCCGGCCTTTGCCAAGGGTTTGGAATTGAACTGCTTTGTCGAACCGGGGCTACCGGCGGCCTTGCGCGGCGACCCGACGCGGCTGCGGCAAGTGATGACCAACCTGATCGGCAACGCCATTAAGTTCACCGCGCGCGGTGAAGTGTCCGTGGAAGTGTTGTGTTTAGAGCAAACCGAATGGCATGCGACGCTGCGCTTCACCGTCAAGGACACCGGCATCGGCATCGCGCCGGAAGACATGCACCGGCTGTTCAAGCCGTTCGAGCAGGCCGACGGCGCCACCACGCGCCGCTTCGGCGGCACCGGGCTGGGCTTGAGCATCTCCAAAAGCCTGGTGGCCTGCATGGGTGGCCGCGACATCTATATCGACAGCACGCCCGGCGTCGGGTCGGTGTTCTGGTTTAGCGTGGAGCTTGAGAAGCAGCGCGACACGGACGCGCAAGCGCCCGCACCCAACCTGTATCAGCGCAAAGTCCTGGTGGTCGATGACAACGCCACCAACCGCCGGATTCTCGACCGCTTCCTGACGGCTTGGGGCGCCTCGGTCAGCATGGCGGAAGACGCTTTCCAAGCTTTGGACAGGCTGCGCGCCGCCTGTGCGGAGGGCGAGCCGTTCGAGTTGGTGATTTTGGACATGAACATGCCCGGCATGGACGGGATGATGCTGGCGCAGGCGATGACGCAGGAAGACGGACTGGCGCTGACACCGCGCATCTTGTTGAGTTCCGGCGGTTCGGTGGCCGAGAGCGAACGCGCCGCCGTCGGCATCCGCCAGTCGCTGACCAAGCCGGTGCGCCAATCCATCCTGTTCGACGCGGTGGTGTCCAGCCTAGACGAAGGCTGGGTCAAGGCCCACCTTGCCGCCGCCAAGCCCGCGCAGCCCTTGCCGCTGTTGCAGGGCCGCAGCATTTTGCTGGTCGAGGACAACCCGGTCAACCAGCGGGTGGCACTGAAAATGCTTGAGTGTTTCGGCGTTGAAGTCAGGCTTGCCGGCAACGGCCTTGAGGCTTTGGCCGAGCTGGAACGCAAGCACTGCGATTTGGTCTTGATGGACTGCCAGATGCCGGAAATGGACGGCTACGCCGCCACGCGGACTTGGCGCGAACGTGAATTGCAACAAGGGCTTGCCAGAGTCCCGGTGGTCGCGCTGACGGCCAACGCCTTAGAGGGCGACCGGGA
>JBJSYU010000505.1:0-6907 GCA_046089945.1 Candidatus Methylumidiphilus sp. | reverse complement strand
CGCCGAACGCCTGCGGGCGGCGCGTCGCCTCCCACAGGTTCAGCGCGTAGTCTTGCAGCGTGGGGCTGGCCTGGATGTCGTGTTGGATGGCGCGGCCGATGTCGCCGATTTGCGCGTAGGGCAGAATCCCAGGGCGCAGCGCGGCAATCAGCCGGTCGGTGTCGTGGTAGCGCGGGTCGAACATCAGCCGGCGGCGCAGTTCCGGGTCTTTTGGGGTTGCGATGTGCAGTTCCAGCAAAAAGCGGTCGCGGGCGGCGGAGGGAATCTCGAAGGTCTCCTCTTTTTCGACGCGGTTGCGGTCGGCGAACACCAGCAGGTGGGGGAAATGGTGTTCGCGGTTGAACGCCGTCACCGAGCGCTCAGCCATCACGCGCAGCAGCAGCGCATGCACTTGCGGGCGGGCGCGGTTGACTTCGTTGAAGAAGAACACCGACAGGCCGTCGCCGTGCTTGAGCAGCGGCCCGAAGTCCACCTGCGGCTGGCCGCGCTCGTTGATGTAGGTGTGGTAGACCAAATCGCCGGGCATCAGGTCGATGGTGCCTTCGATGCGCTCGTATGCCCCGCCCAAACCTTGGGCGACGGCGCGCAGCAGCGTGGTCTTGCCGACGCCGACATCGCCCTCAAGCAGGACGTGGCCACGGGCGAAGATGGCGAGGGTGATTTGGTGGACGGCGTGTTCGAGGCCGACGACGGCTTGGTTGATCTCGCGCTCAAAGTCGGCGGCGCGGACGCGCCAGTCGGCTAACAGGGCGTCCTTGTGGTGGTCGGGCATGGGGCTAGTCCGCAGTGGATAAGGGCGGACGGCATTAAAGCGGGTTTGCGGGCGGCGGACAAGGGCGGGCGCGGCGCCATCGACAGGCCGTAAACAGTTTGTGTACTATAATCGACCTTGAGCAGGGTTACGGCTCCGCCGGGCTTGCCGGCGGCAACACAATCCCGAGGAAGCCTTTAAAGGATAAGTCGGCTGCAATCCTGTGTCGGCTAGGCGTCACGCGGCATCACGCCGCCGGCGCCGGGCGAGGCTTCCCCGGTTTACCAACCACTGGAAATAAACGGGATACGATATGCAAGTACCACTAGAAATAACGTTTCGTGGTTTCCCCCACTCCGACGCGGTGGAAGCGAGAATCCGAGAAAAGGCAGCGAAGCTGGAGCAGTTCTGCGACGGCATCATCAGTTGCCGAGTGGCTGTCGAACTCGACCACCAGCACCAGCACCAAGGCAAACTCTTCCACGTCCGCATCGACCTGAGCGTCCCCGGCAAGCACATCGTTGTCAGCCGTGAGCGCCATGACAAGCAAGAGCATGAAGACATGTACGTGGCTCTGCGCGACGCTTTCGACGTGGCGAAGCGCCAACTCGAAGAATACATGCGCATCCAGCGTGGCGAAGTCAAACGACACCTAGCGCCCGCCCTGTCCGAGGCACCCTGAGGCGATTAGCGCCTAGACGTTCGGCGGCGGCTTCATCGATTGGGCCGTTTTTGGCCTTTGGTGAAGCCTGCCTAGCCCCGGCGCCAACCGTCCTGAATCGACCCCCAGCCCCTTATCCGTCATCAAGCCCATGGGCCTGCCGCCCAAAGTGCGTGGCGCGGTCATCTGTGCTATAAACCCGCCGGGTTCGGCGCGGGGTTGCAAAAAAGATTAACGTGTTGATGTTGCAAGAAGCTTACAGCCGTCGAATTCATCCACCTCACCTAACGATAAAACGGGTTTGAACAATGGCGAAACAACCAAGAACAACTAGCTTTTACCTGCTCAAATGCGGCCTGGTCGCAGCGTCCATGGCGGGACTGGGGCTGCTGGCCGGCTGCGGCGACGACGGCTCTTCCGGCGGCGGTGCCGCCAAGACCGAGGCGAAGCTGCGCGGCAAGGTCAGCAACAACAGCGGCCCGGTCAGCGCCGGCAAGCTTGAGGTGCGCGACAGCGGCGGCAATGTCGTGACCACCACGCAGTTCAGCAACGCCAGCTACAGCGTGACCATACCGGCAGGCACCGCCTACCCGATCCTGCTGACCGCCCAGCCCCCCGCCGACGCCTGCATCACCGACCCGGTCAAGGCCGTGGTGACCAGTTCGCTGGCCGATGAGATCGACCTCACCGGCGTGACCACCGACGTGGTGGACGGCGCCATCGCGCTCGGCGGCATCACCGAGCAAAACATCGCCCGCGCCTCCGGCGTGGCGATCAACCGCCGCCAGAAGGAAGGCGGCGTCAGCGCGGCGACCGGCGGCAGCGGCGGCGGCCCCGGCAACAGCGGCGGCGGCGCCGGCCAGGGCGGGCATGGCGGCCACAACATGGACGACATGCGCAAGGCCCAGGCCGAAGCCAGCAAAGTCGATAGCGCCGGGCCTTGCGTCACGCGCTGAGTCTTTCAGGTTTAACGCCCCCGCCAAAAAGCCCGTCCGCGATTGCGCGGGCGGGCTTTTCCCGTTTTAATCTGCCCATTGCCGCCGTCTGCCCCGTTTCCCAAAACCACCCTTGCCCATGGCCAAAAAAACCATCCCATCGCCCGCCGCCATCAAAAGGCTTTCCGTTTGGCGCTTGTTGTCCTTGGTCGTCCGTTTAGGCGGCCTGATGCCGATGTCGGCTTGGCTGTTGGCTGCGGTGGCCGGCGGCGGCTGGTACGCCTATGAGCTGAAAGTCGCCCGCCCGGCCATGGCGTGGATGGGCGAGCCTAAGGCTTCGGACTGGAAAAACCCGTTCACGCTGACGCGCACCCTGCGCAACCACGGCTTCATGCTGGGCTATTCGGACTTGCGCGGCAACCCGCTGTGGGTGACCTATGCGCTGAGCGCGCCGGCCGAGGGTGCGCGGCTAAAGCGGCCGTCGCGCTTCACCGCCGACTGGCGCGGCATCAACCGCGTCAGCCACGACGACTACACCGGCAGCGGCTACGACCGCGGCCACATGGCGCCAAACCACGCCATCAGCGCGTTGTACGGCCGCGACGCGCAGATGGACAGCTTTTTGATGACCAATGTCACCCCGCAAAAGCCCAACTTGAACGAGCGGCTGTGGGAGCGTTTGGAGGAAGTGGAACTCGACCAGTTCGCCAAACAATTCGGCAAAGTCTGGGTGGTGGACGGCCCGATCTTCGACCCGCCGTCCGAGCGCCTGCCCTCGTCTTGGCGGGTGGAAGTGCCGGATGCGTTTTATAAAATCATCGTCGCGCCGGGGGCGAAGAAAATGCTGGCCTTCATCATGCCGCAGGCCGTGCGCGGCGACGAGCCGCTAGACCATTATCTGGTCAGCGTGGACACCATCGAAAAGCGCACCGGGCTGGATTTTTTCCCCGAACTGGAAGACGGCGAAGAAAACCGCCTGGAGGCCAGCGTAGACCCCGCGCCTTGGCGCTTGCAGGAATTGGCGCGGCTGCCCGGCCGTTTCAGCGGCCGCAAGACCAAATCCACGACTGATGAAACCCCATGAGCCACCGCGTCCAACGCCTGTTCCCGCCGCCGCACGAGACCGTCGAACTGCGCGGACTGTATTTAAGCCTAAACCTGCACCGGCTCGGCACCCCGGAGCAGCCCTTTGTCTACGCCAATTTCCTCTCCAGCTTGGACGGGCGCATCGCGCTGGAAGACGCCAAAGGCGTCGCCCACCTGCCGAAAAGCCTGACCACGCCCGCCGACTTCCGGCTGTTTTTGGAATTGCAGGCGCAGGCCGATTGCCTGATTACCCACGGCGGCTATTTACGCGCGCTGGCGGCCGGCCGACTTGGCAACATCTTGCAAGTCGGCCAGCGCGAAGACGCCGCCGACTTGGCGCAATGGCGCACCGCGCAGGGCTTGCCGCCGCAGCCTGCGATTGTCGTCGCCAGCGCCAGCCTGGATTTCCCGATGCCTGATTGCATACGCCAACACGGCCAGACCTGCCTGATTGCCACCGGGCAACAGGCCGACCCGGCGGCGGTGACGGCTTGGACGCAACGCGGCTATGAAGTGATCTTCGCCGGAACAGGCCGGCGCGTGGAAGGCGGGGCGCTGGCGCGGGCCTTGGGCGACAAGGGCTTACGCTGCCTGTATCTGATCGCCGGCCCGGAGATGCTCGACACCATGCTGCGCGACGGCCAGCTTGGCCGGCTGTTCCAGACCATCACCCACCAACTGCTCGGCGGGCTGGCCTTCCGCACCGTCTCGCCGGGGCCGACATTCGGGGCTTTGGGGCATTTGCGCCTGCGCGGACTGCACTATGACCCCGACGCGCCCGCCGGGGCCGGGCAGTGGTTTGCGCAGTTTGAGTGTGGGGCCGCTAAACCTTCGCCATCCAGCGCAGCCGCCGATATTCCAACAAACAATGGTGTCTCAACGTGATGACCACTGGCCTCGAAAACTACTATCGCCGCGACCAAAAAGATGGCATTAGCCCGCCGGACTTAAGCAAAGAAAGCTCCTTCGTCGAGCATATCGTACATGCCCGTGGGAAACGTTCTTCATTGACTAGCGTTTCCCTTGATCCAGCAAAAATCACGGAGTTTGGCCCGCAACTATATCGCTTGAAAGTCCAAGAACTGCTCGGCGACAAACACGAACTGATAGAACATCAACATTTGATCGCACATTTGCAGAATGCCGCAAACAGTTCAACCAAGGCAGACAAAGCCCAAGCCATTCAAGCGCACAGGTATGCGCTCCGGCGCAAAGAAGCGCTAATCAAATGGATGTTCAACACGGCGACCGTCGAACGCAAAGATTTGATAAACTGGGCTTATAGCCACGTTCAACGCTATTTTTCGAGGAGCTAAACCATGGAGCAATTGTTCAGTTGCAGAAATTGCATCCACAATTGTGGACAAAGCCTGCTCATTGGCAATGGCGCCGGATTTTGCCTAAAACATCATTCGGTGCTGTATGCGTCGGCCACAACCACCTGCAAATACCTGCACCGCAAAGATTTGCCAAGCTTTGTGGTCGATGAAGGCATCCGTGAGCATGCCGCCGAGTTTGCTGAATTTTCCAATCTCGCCGATCTTTTGACCCATCAGCCTATAGACCGAATTCCCTACAGCGAGCGGTTTGTTTGGGAACGCAGGCAATACGATCCCATCAATCAAAGCCTTGCCCATTATCATAAAACCAAGCCCGTTTGGGTTTTCTTGGAGGCTATGTCTGGCGGGGTTGACGGGAGGCGAATGCTGACGCATGCTTCGCTGGTGCGCAGATACATGGCTAACTGTGGCATGTGGCGAAGCACTTACCGGTTTGTGTTGTCGCTGATCCATGAATTTCCAAATGATCCACAGTTTTCCGATGCGGAACTGGTCTGTGGCGTGGATGATGATTTGGACTTGGTCAGGGATGATGCGCGGTGGGATGTGTTTTTCGTGCGCTTAGGCTGTCTTCAAGAATATGGTTTCCATTCTGGCTTGCCAGAGTTGATGTGGGCCACTGACCACTTGGACGGCGGACTTTCCTCCTTGGACTGGAACGCTATGCAAAACGAGTTGGCGGTGAAAGTGCCGCAGTGGTCGGAATTGATCGTCGAGCATGCGAGGAGTGAAGACGCATTTTTTCCACAAGCCGAACCCGATGCTTGGGAAACTGGCGAAGCGCTTTAATCAGGACATCACGCCATGCCAAAGCAGCCTCATTGCCGCCTCACCCCATCCCAGCGCATGGACATGTTCTGCTCGGTGATTCCCCAGAAGCCTTTGAATTGCGTATAGTCGCCAGAGAACAGCAGGCGCAGTATGCCGACGCCGTATTTGTCCTTCCAACTGGCTTTTAGAGTATACGGCCCTTCGGCATGGATATCGTATAATTCCCCTGATTCGACGGCACCGGCAATATCCAGCATTTGGTATTTTCCGGTGATCGCCGATTGGGCGTCCACTACAAATTCGGTGGCGATTGGCACATCTTGCCCTTTTATGTTGAGCGCCCCTTGGTAGACGCCAGCGACATGGCGGGCTAAGCTTAGGCCTGGATTTAGGCTGGCGCATCCGGCCATTAAAGCCATGCAAAACAACAAAACCATAGTGCGTGGTGTCATGAGTATTCCTGTAAGGTTAAACCTTGCAAGGGGTTGCATAGGTAAAAGTTGCACGGGAAATCTACGCTGTTTAGCCGGAACTTGTCAACCCTATGCCGCAAGAGATGGCCGCGCCAGCAAATTATACATATAGGTATAGGGCAAAGCTTAAATTGCCAAGCAATCCGGTTTAAACTGTGCCACTCTCTGGCCGCGCCGAAGCGCAAGCCCGACGCCCTTCCCTTCCGAACCTGAAACCCATAAGCAAACCCCATGCGCTACGCCAACACCTTGATCCGCCCCGAAGGCTCGATGGAGATCCTGTCGCAACATGAAGTCGCCAAGCTGCTGGACACCAGCGAGAGCGGCCTGCACGAACTCTACCGCCGCTGTTCGCTGGCCGTCCTCAATTCGGGCAGCAATGTGGACGACAGTTGCGCGGTGCTGGAGAAGTTCAAAAACTTCGACATCCGCGTGTTGCCGCAAGAGCGCGGCATCCAGCTGGAAGTGATGAACGCGCCCGGCTGCGCGTTCGTGGACGGGACGATGATTAAGGGCATCCGCGAGCATTTGTTTTCGGTGCTGCGCGACATCGTCTACACCAGCAGCGAGATCGTCGCCAACCCGGAATTTGACCTCGGCCGCTCCGAGGACATCACCAACGCCGTGTTCCACATCCTGCGCAACGCCGGGGCGCTGAAGACGCAGCGCCCGCCGAATCTGGTGGTGTGCTGGGGCGGGCATTCGATCAGCTCGGAGGAATACCAGTTCACCAAGGTGCTGGGCTATGAGCTGGGCCTGCGCGGCATGGACATTTGCACCGGCTGCGGCCCCGGCGCGATGAAGGGGCCGATGAAAGGCGCGACCATCGCCCACGCCAAGCAGCGCGTCGGCGACGCCCGCTATGTCGGCATCACCGAGCCGGGCATCAT
>JBJSYU010000504.1:0-8785 GCA_046089945.1 Candidatus Methylumidiphilus sp. | reverse complement strand
ACCGCCTGCTCGTCGTCGGCCGGCCGCTTCCATTGGCCCATCCAGTCAAACAGGTTCAACTCGCCGTCGGCGAAGTCGGCGGCGTGGTCTTGCGCGAAATAGCCCAAATTGATGTTTTCTGACCATTTCACCGTGCCGGCGTCGGGCGTCAGCTCGCCGACTAGCGTGCGCAGCAGCGTGGACTTGCCGATGCCGTTCGGGCCGATCACCGCGACGCGCTCGCCGACTTCGACGGTCAAGTTCAGCTTTTGGAACAGCGGCCCGTCGCCGTAGCCCTTGGCGATGCCGTCCACTTCCAGCGCCAGCCGGTACAGCTTTTTCTCTTGGTTGAAGCGGATGAACGGGTTGACGCGGCTGGACGGCTTGATGTCTTCCAGCTTGATCTTTTCGATCTGCTTGGCGCGCGAGGTGGCTTGGCGGGCCTTCGAGGCGTTGGCGGAAAAGCGGCTGACGAAAGTTTGCAGTTCGGCGATTTGCGCCTTTTTCTTGGCGTTGTCGGCGAGTTGGCGCTCGCGCACCTGCGTCGAGGCGGTCATGAAATCGTCGTAGTTGCCCGGATAGACGCGCACTTCGCCGAAGTCCATGTCGCAGATGTGGGTGCAGACGCTATTCAGGAAATGGCGGTCGTGCGAAATGATGACCATCGTGCTTTGCCGCTCGTTGATGACATTTTCCAGCCAGCGGATGGTGTTGATGTCGAGGTTGTTGGTCGGTTCGTCGAGCAGCAAAATGTCCGGGTTGGCGAACAAAGCCTGCGCCAGCAACACGCGCAGCTTCCAGCCGGGGGCGACGGCGCTCATCGGCCCGTAATGCTGTTCCAGCGGGATGCCGACGCCGAGCAACAGTTCGCTGGCGCGGGATTCGGCGGAATAGCCGTCCAGTTCGGCGAACTCGACCTCCAAGTCCGCCACTTTCATGCCGTCCTCCTCGCTCATGTCCGGCAGCGCGTAAATGCGGTCGCGCTCCTCCTTGACCCGCCACAAATGGCCGTGGCCCATCAGCACGGTGTCAATCACCGTGCATTCCTCAAAGCCGAACTGGTCTTGGCGCAGCTTGCCGAGGCGCTCGTGCTGATCCAGCGACACATTGCCCTGGGTCGGCGTCAAATCGCCGCCCAAAATTTTCATGAACGTGGACTTGCCGCAGCCGTTGGCGCCGATCAAGCCGTAACGGTTGCCGTCGCCGAATTTGACGGAGACGTTTTCAAATAGGGGCTTGGCCCCGAATTGCATGGTGATATTGGCGGTGGATAACAAGGGGTGGCTCCGGGAAGTATTGTGGAGTGCAAGATTCATCTTGCACGAAGATTTCAGAATGAGGCGGGATGCCGAAAGACGAAAACCGAACATCGAAAAAGGTGCGCAATGCGCAACCTACTACTGCAAATCAATGTCGTCGTCTAGGTTGATGCTGATGTGCATGGCTTGCCTCCGAGAAAACAAAATCTAGCGCGAATCGGCGGGCAGGCGAAAAGTCCTGTAGATATGCACCTTTTACAATTCATATGCTTCCGCTACGCGGCTAATTGCCGGATGCTTTCTGCGATTTGGCTGCGGGCGGATTGTAGAATTTGGGTGAGGTCTCTGAAGTAGCGCTGGTGCGTCCGCTGCAAAGCCTCTTTGCTTGCCGCCTCCAGCAACACCACTTCATGGGCTATTCCTTTGCGGTTGAGGGCCAACTCAATACTAAGCCGCGCATCCTCGGCTTCCCGGCGCTGGGCATCGCCGAACTCGCTAAACGTGACAATCAATCCTTCGCTGCGGTTGTATTCGATTAGGAAAATCATAGCTTGAGCCGGTTTCCAAGCCTATCGATTGGTGTCTTGAATTACGGGCATAGGGCAAGCGGCTACGATCTGCAAAACGTTCCGACCGGGGCGGCAAGCCCCGGCCGGCGCGGATTTTACTCGCCCTTCTTCGGCGGATAGGTACGCTTGCGCTGGAAGCTGTTGGCGGGCGGCTCGCCGACCCAGGGGCGGATGTTGATCGGCTTGCCCATGATGAAGATGCGCTCCATGCGCTTGAGCAGCCCCGGCGGCAGGTCGGCGGGCAGGCTGACGGTGCTGAATTCGTCGTACAGCTTGATGTGGCCGATGGAGCGGCCGGAGATGCCGGCTTCGTTGGCGATGGCGCCGACGATGTCCTTCGGGCCTACGCCGTCGAGGCGGCCGACTTCGATGCGGTAGAGCGTGCCGGAGTCGTCGTATTCGCGCTGTTCCCTAGGCGGGCGCTCGCTGCGCTCGCCGCCACGGTCAGCCCAGTCGCCGCGTTCGGGCCGCTCGCCGCGCTCGCCGCCGCGGTCGGCCCAAGCGCCGCGTTCCGGGCGCGCCGGGCGTTCGCCGCGCTCGCTCCATTCAGACCGGTCAGAGCGCGTTGGGCGTTCGGCATGTTTGCGGGTGTCGCGGCCGTCGTCGCGGGAATCGGTGAACATCTTGTCGGCCGGCACCAACGGCCGGGCTTTCTGCGCCAAAAACGTCAGCGCCGAGGCGATGTCCAGCGGGGCTAAGTTTTGCTCGGTGCCTAGGGTTTGCACGAACTCGCGGTAAAAGCTCAGTTCCTCGGATTCCAGCGTGTTCATGACCAGTTCCTTGAACTGCTCGACGCGGCGCTCGACGATATCTTGGCGGGTCGGCAGGCGCATTTCGCGGATGCGGTGGCGGGTGGCGCGTTCAATCGCGGCCAGCATGCGGCGCTCCCTAGGCGCGACAAACAAGATGGCGTTGCCTTTGCGCCCGGCGCGGCCGGTGCGGCCGATGCGGTGGATGTAGGCTTCGGTGTCGTAGGGAATGTCGTAGTTGACGACATGGCTGATGCGATCCACGTCCAGCCCGCGCGCCGCCACGTCGGTGGCGACCACGATGTCCAGGGTTTTCTTTTTCAGGCGGTCGATGGTCTTTTCGCGCAGGATCTGGCTCATGTCGCCGTTCAAAGCCGAGGCCGAATAGCCGCGCGCTTCCAGCTTTTCCGCCAGTTCTTCGGTGGCAATTTTGGTGCGCACGAAAATCAGCATGGCGTCGAAGTCTTCGACTTCGAGAATGCGGGTCAGCGCGTCGAGCTTGTTGGTGCCGGTGACCGGCCAATAAAGCTGGTTGATCGCTTCGACGGTGGCGGTCTTCGCCTCGATCCGCGCTTCTTTGGGGTCGCGCAGATGGCGCTGGGCGACTTTGCGGATGACATCCGGCAAGGTCGCGGAAAACAGCGCGATTTGGCGCTCCGGCGGCGACTGTTCCAAGATCCATTCGACGTCGTCGATGAAGCCCATCTTCAGCATTTCGTCGGCTTCGTCCAGCACCAGCGTGGTCAGGCCGTCCAGGGTCAAGGTGCCCCGGCGCATGTGATCCATGACGCGGCCCGGCGTGCCGACGATGACATGCACGCCCCGGCGCAGTTGCCGCAATTGCGTGTCCATGCCCTGCCCGCCGTAAATCGGCAGGATGTGGAAGTCTGGCAGGTGGCGGGCGTAGCTTTGGAACGCCTCGGCCACTTGCAGCGCCAGTTCGCGGGTGGGTGTCAGCACCAGCGCCTGCGGCTCGCGGCGGCTGGTGTCGATGTTGTTGAGGATGGGCAGCGCGAAGGCGGCGGTCTTGCCGGTGCCGGTCTGCGCCTGGCCGAGCAGGTCGTGGCCTGCCAACAGGTGGGGGATGCTGGCGGCTTGGATCGGCGAGGGGGTTTCGTAGCCGATTTCGCGGATGGCTTGCAACAGCGGGGCGGCAAGCGCCAGGTCGGAAAAGTTAAAGCTTGTGGTGGTATCGGTGGATTGCATCAGGATGGGGGACTCGAATGGAGAAAAAATCGTAGGCCCCAATCGCCGACGCATCGGATAAGTTGTCGTTGTGGCATTAGGGACCGGTGGTTCCGCGCCTAGGTCATCGGGCGGGAAAAATAAAAAAGCAGGCCGCTGGTCGAGGCCTGCTTTTGGTAAGCACTAGGAAGCGTCTTACAGGACGGAGACGTTGTCCGCCTGCGGCCCCTTTTGGCCTTGCACTTCGATGAAGGAGACCGCTTGGCCTTCTTTCAAGGTTTTAAAGCCGCTGCCGACTATGGAGCGGAAATGGACAAAAAGATCAGTGCCTTTCTCGCGCTGGATGAAGCCGTAACCTTTCGTTTCATTGAACCATTTGACGGTTCCCTTCTGCTCGTTGCCGCTGCTTTTGTGTTCAGCCGGCGCGCGTGAAGCGTGCGATGCGTGGGAAGAATGCGAGGCGTGGGAAGAGTGTGGGGCTTGTGACATACTGCAAAATCTCAAATTTACAAAAAACGCTCTCTAAACAGAGCAGCTAGCATCCGCCATTTCGTCGCTAGGGCGGTTTTCCATACTGTGTACTCAAGGGTTAGGCTAGGACAACGTGCCTAGTCCCAACTGCGGCGATCTTCATACGCAGTGGCCGTAGCATACAGAAGCACTTTCACCTTTTCAATGACTTTCCCGGCAAAGCCGGAAGATTTCATTAACTATTAACAATTTTCGCGCCATCGATGATGCACAGCCGACGCGCTGCGCCTAGCTGGCAGACGGCGGCGGCGTAGCCCGGCCCCACATCGATTTCGGCCAAGCGCCAGCCCTCGACCGGCCCCCACGCGGCCGGCACCGCCGCCAGCCGTGGCGGGCCAGACAAGTCCACCGCGCAGTCGGCCAGTCCGAGCGCTATGCCTATGCCCGTGGCCTTCACAAATGCCTCCTTGCAGCTCCACAGCCGGAAAAACGCCCGCTCGCGGGCGTCGTCCGGCAAGCCGCGCCACCACGCCAGCTCGGCGGCGGCAAAGCAACGTTCCGCCATGCTGTCGCGGCTGGCCATGGCGCGGCAGCGCTCGACATCCACGCCCAAGGCCGTGTCGCGGGCCAGCGCGATGAGTCCGCAGTTGCCGGAATGCGAGACATTGAACACCAGCCCTTCATCAGGCGCGGCGCCGGCCAGGCGCGGCTTGCCTTTGGCGCCGAAGTCAAACGCGATGGTGCCGGGGCCGCAGCCCAAGTGCTGGGCCAGCAGGCTGCGCAACGCGGCGCGGACATGGACGAAACAACGCCGGGTCGGCTCATGGCGGATGCGCAAAGCGCGTTCGCGCTCCGCCGCGTCGAGCAGATTCCAGTCTGCGGATGCCAAATCGTCGGCACAAGACGCCAAATCCAGCCGGTGGACATGGATCTCGCCGTCCAACAGCGCCATCGGCGTTAAGCGTCCGGGCCGGGAGGGTTCCACCATTGCGCCACGCTAAACGCGGCCAGCCCCAAGAAGCACACCAGCACCCAGGCCGGCATGCTCAAGCCCAGCAAAGTCCAGTCCACCTTGGCGCAGTCGCCGGTGCCGGTGACCATCAGCCGCAGCGTCTCGGACAGCGGGAAATACTGGAACATGTATTCCAGCCCAGGGCCGCAGGCCGGCACTTCGTCGGCGGGCAGGTGTTGCAGCCAGACATGGCGGGCGGACACCGACGCGCCGAGCAGTGCGGTGACGCCGCCGGCTGCGGCCCAGCCGCGCACGGCCTTGGGCGTGGCGGGATTGCGCAGAAACGCCGCCAGCAGCACCAAGGCCACCGCCAGCACCATGATGCGCTGCGAGATGCACAGCGGGCATGGCTCCAGCCCGCCGACAAACTGGAAATAAAGCGCCATCGCCAGCAAGCTGGCGCAGAACAGGAAACCTAGCAGGAAGCAAATTCGCGGATGGGGGATGGTCATGGGGCAGTCAATCGTTGGTGTTGAATGAGGGGCGCCGGGCCGTCTAAGTGGCCCAGGCAATGCCTGCGGGCAGGGGGTAGCTGGAATACTCAAAATGCAACAACCGCCTCGGCAAGGGCGCCGACGCTTTTTCGGAGGCATGCAGAATATGCGGGCGCATCAGCAGCCCCCCGCCGCTAGGCGACTCGCAGTAGACGACCGGGCCTTGCCGAACCAGCGCCCGCATCGCCTCGCCTGCCAGCAGCCCGGCCCGGTGCGAGCCTTGAACGACTTTCAGGCAACCGTTGGCCCGCGTCGCCGGGTCGAGATGCACACGCAGCGTGACCATGTCCTCCAGCACGGACACGGGCGGCTGGACATGCCAAGCCCCGGCCTTGATCGACCATGGCCCCCAGCCCGCCGCCGCAAAGCGTTCGGACACGGCGACGGTTTTGTCCTGATGCCACGCGACCGACCAATTATGCCCCGGCGACTTGTCAAAATAGATTGCGCGCACCAGTCGCGGCGCGCCGGCCAGATGCCCGGCAGCGACCGCCAACAGTCCAGGGGACGCCGCCAAAGCCGCCACATCCGGCAGCAGTTCCGCAATGCGGCGGATGCCGCCACGCGCCAAGCCCAAGGGCAGGCCCGCCAGCTTGTCCAGCAGCGCCTGCGCCGCATCGGCCGGCAGCAGATCCGGCAACAGGGCGTAGCCGTGTTCGGCAAAGTCCATCGGCTTCTTTTTTAATCTGGCAGCCGAAAGCCCACTTTCAGCACCACTTGAAAGTGGGCCACTTTGCCGTCGGCAATATGGCCGCGGGTTTCGACCACTTGAAACCAATTCATGTGGGTATGGGTGAGCGCGGCCTTTTCGATGGCGTTGCGGATGGCCTCGTCGGTGCTGATGGAAGACGATCCGACGAGTTCGATGACTTTGTAAACATGGTCTGGCATGGCATAAGCTCCTGTTGAGTGGGGCCACATTGTGGCAAAAAACGGCGCGGGCCGCAGCTACTTGCGTCGATGCGGGCAGCGCGGGGTTGCCGAAGCCCGCCCGGCGCCGCAGGATTCAGCGTAAAATGCCGCGCCTATGAACACACCACACCCCCAACCCTTTGCCGGCCTCACCCCCGATTGCGTGATGAACGCCTTGGACAGCGTGGGTTTGCGCTGTGACGGCCGCCTGCTGGCTTTGAACAGCTACGAAAACCGCGTGTACCAAATCGGCATCGAAGACGCGCCGCCGGTGGTGGCGAAATTCTATCGGCCGGCGCGTTGGAGCAGCCCGGCGATTCTGGAGGAGCATGGCTTTGTGCGGGAACTGGCCGAGCATGAATTGCCGGTCGTGCCGGCGCTGGGCTTGGCGGAGGTCGGCACGCTGGCGGAATTTGCGGGTTTCCGCTTCGCGGTGTTCCCGCGCCAAGGCGGCCGAGCCCCGGAATTGGGCGACAGCGCCAGCCTCCGCCGCATGGGCCGGTTGCTGGGGCGCCTGCATGCCATCGGCGCCCGGCGGCCTTACCGCGAGCGCCCCGCCCTCGACATCGCCAGCTTCGGCGAAGAGCCGTTGGCCTATTTGTTGGCCGCCGGCTGGATTCCGGCGGACTTGCGCGAGGCTTACCGCAGCGTGGCCGCGCATGCCTTGGAACGGACGCGCGCCTGCTTTCGCCGGGCCGGGGATTATGCGGTGTTGCGCCTGCACGGCGACTGTTACCCCGGCAACGTCTTGTGGGCCGAGGACGGCCCGCATTTCGTGGATTTTGACGACAGCCGCAGCGGCCCCGCCGTGCAAGACTTGTGGATGCTGCTGGCCGGCGGGCGCGAAGAGCGGACGCGGCAGATGGCCGAACTGTTGGCGGGCTATGAGGACTTTTCCGACTTCGACCCGCGCGAGCTGCACCTGATCGAGGCTCTGCGCACCCTGCGCCTGATCCATTATTCCGCCTGGCTGGCGCGGCGCTTCGACGACCCCGCCTTCCCCGCCGCCTTCCCCTGGTTCAACACCCCGCGCTATTGGCAAGCGCGCATCCTCGAACTGCGCGAGCAAATGGCGCTGATGGACGAGCCGCCGTTGTGGCTGGCTTGAATCGGGTGAGAGTTTTGAAGGTGATGGGATTGCCGTGCGGCAGGACGCCGAACTGGCTTTAACGCGGAGAGTTCACTTTAAGGAAGCTCTGACTTAAGTCTTTGCTCCCTCCCCCTCGCAGGGGGGTCTTAAAAACCAAGCGTTTGCCCCCCATCCTAACCCTCTCCCCACAGGGGGTGTAAGCCCAAACCGCCGAAAATTCTGTCAGCGCGAAACACCTGCATGCTAGGCCTAAGCGTCCTTGGGCTTGTTCACCTGCAACCCGCGTTTGTTGATGTAGGCATTCAAGGCAATGTGGCTCGCATATCCCAGGAACGTGGCACATCCTTGTCGAACTTGCTCTTCTGTAGAGTGCCTTTGGGCTTTCCGATCCGCTTGCCTTGCGCTTTCTTTGCCGCCAGCGCCTCTTTCGTGCGCAGGCTGATCACAAATCACGCTCCAGTTCGGCGAACAGTGAAAACAGGGTGATGATGGCCTTGGAATTCATGTCCTGCCCGGAGATGTCGAGGTTTTGCTTGATGGGGACGACGCGGATATTGCGCCAGACCAAAAGGTTCACCAAATCGATCACTTCCGCCGTGCTCCCGGCCGAGACGGCTCAACTCCGTCACGATGAGCATGTCGGTTTCGCCCAGCATCCCGACCCGCTCGTCGATCCGCCGTTGCTTGCCGGTCTTGTGTGACGCGACCGTGATCTCTATGAATTCGGCGACCCGCAGGTCGTGCCTTCTTGCAAATTCCAAGATATCCTGCTTCTAGTGACTCAAGTCCTGCTTGTCGGTGGATGCGCGCAAATACGCGACGATTTTGCCCATGAAAACGGCCTGTTGCGTCTTAATGTCATATAAGCTGCAAACCCATGCGGATCGGATAGGTCTTCCAACCTATTAGACATTATCATAAACTGGTTTCTGGCAGCGTTAGCCGCCACTATTCTTTGCCATTGCAAGTGATTGATATTAAAATAATTTTTGTTATTGACGGGGTTTTTTCAAGCGCATACCCTGAAAACTGGTTTCTGATAATGTCTAATGTATTGCGTTTTTT
>JBJSYU010000503.1:0-3447 GCA_046089945.1 Candidatus Methylumidiphilus sp. | reverse complement strand
GATGTTGGCGCCGGCCTTGGCGACCTGCTGGACGGTGGACTGCTTGATGCCTCCGGCAACGGAGATGCGAACGGGGAGCTTCAGATTGGCAATGGCGCTCAGGTCGGCGAACGGGGTCTGGCCGGCGGCCTGGGCGTCCAGGCCGGTGTGGACACCGATGATTTGCGCGCCGAGCTTGGCGGATTCCGCTGCGACGGCGCTCTTGTCGGCCACGTTGATCAGGTCAACCTGAACCTGCTTGCCACCGTTCTCGGCAGCAGCCTTGATGACACCCGCGACGGTGGCTGCGCCAGAAACGCCCAGCACAGTGGCGATATCAGCGCCATCAGCATAGAACGGGGCGGCTTCATACGCGCCGGCGTCCATGGTCTTCAGGTCAACCAGGATTTTGTGGTTCGGGAACTCAGCGCGCAGCAGCTTCAACAGAGCGGCGCCGTTGTACTTGATCGACGGGGTGCCGATCTCAAAGATGTCGATGTAGTCGGCGGTGGCGCGAGCCAGACCAAGGGTCGTGTCAACGTCCAGGGTGTCGAGTGCCAACTGAATCAAGGGTCTTGCCATGGTGTGTGCTCCTAATGTGAGTGCTTTAAATGGTGGGTTTGCTTGGGACTACGCATTGGCCGGTACAAGGCCAACGCTGAATTTTAGATCAGCGCGTTGGTTTGGCTGACATCGATGCGGCTCCAAAACAGCGGGTGTGCCCGCAGCTTCAAAAGAAAGGGCCGCAGGGCCGATTGTCGGCCAGGAACGCCTGCTCCTGGCCCGACATTGTGCAACAGATGCAAGGGCTTAATCAACATCGGCAAACGATGTTGAGCAAATCGGTGGCGAAAGCGGCAGCGGCGGCGATCAATCCCCAGCAAATCTTTTAAGTCCGCCCCGTTTAGGCGGCCCATAGACCATGGAAAAAGATGTTTGCGCAGGGGCGGCGCCTCCGTGGCTGTGGGCGTAACCGAACTCAAGCCGAGGCGGCTAGGCGCTGCTCGGCTTCCGCAATCTCGACCGGCGCGGCGGCATGGGCGGACGTTTTGCCGGTGTTGGGGTTGGCCGGGCGCTTCAATCCTAGGCTTTCGCGCAAAGTCGCGCCTTGGTATTCGGTGTGGAAGATGCCCCGGCGCTGCAACTCCGGCACCACGAGCCGCGTGAAATCCTCAAACCCACTGGGCAACAGCGGCGGCACAACATTAAAACCATCGGCCCCGCGCTCGACAAACCACTGCTCGACGATATCGGCGACGGTTTTCACCGAGCCGATAGCCTGCAAATGCCCCCGCGACACGCGGAAGCGCAAAACCAACTCGCGGATCGACAGATTCTCCCGCCGCGCCAACTCCAATTGCTGGCGGAAACGGCCTTTGCCATTTTCGCTTTCTTTATAAGGCAGATCAGGCAGCGGCCCGTCCACGTCATACCCGGACAAATCAAAGCCGCCAAACTGCGCATTACTGACATCGACTTGGCGCTGCAACTCGCCGAAGCGGTCTTGCGCCTCTTGGTCGCTCTCCGCGACGACCACCGACAAGCCGGGGGTCAAATGCAGTTCGTGTTCCTCGCGGCCATATTTTGCCAGCCGCCGCTTGACATCGGCATAATAGGCTTTCGCCAGATCCAGCGACGTGGCCGAGCAGTATTGCATTTCGGCGATTTTCGCGGCGAACTCACGGCCTTCCTCGGAATTGCCGGCCTGCACAATCACCGGATAGCCTTGGATGGGGCGCGGAAAGTCAAGCAACCCTTTGGACGCATAATACTGGCCTTGATAATCCAGCGGATGGGCCGATTCCGGGCGGTAAAACTGCCGGTTGGCGCGGTCTGGATGGTCGAAGGCGTCATCGTCCCAGGTATCCCACAGCGCCTTGGTGACATTCAGAAACTCCTCGGCGCGGACATAGCGCTCCGCATGCGGTAGCGGATTGCCGCTTAAGCCAAAGTTTTCCGCCGTGTGTTCCGGCCACTGCGCCACCACATTCCAAGCGGCGCGCCCGCCGCTGATATGATCCAGCGACGTGAACAGCCTAGCGGCATTATACGGATAATTAAAATTGGTGTTCAGCGTCACCACCAAGCCGATATGCTGAGTGTGCGAGGCAATCACCGATTGCACGGTGAACGGCTCAAACTGGTAGTTGTTCGGGCTTTTCCCGCTGGCTTCGCCGGACTGGCCGATAAAGTCGGCGAGGAAAAAAATTATGGAATTTGGCGTCTTCGGCCAGTTTGGCGGCGCGGATATACCAATCCAGATTCGGCCGCCCATTGTCGGTGGAACTCGGATGCAGCCAGCCGGCCGGATGGTGGCCGAAGCGTTGGAAAAAAGCGTTAAGAACCAATTGGCGCGGTGCTTGGGCCATGGAGGTTTCTCCTAAACAAAGCGGACAAGGAAAACCGCCGGCTTGAATCCCTTTTTGTCTTTAAGAGACAGCGGCCAACGGTCAGCGATAACTCCCTCCCCCTCGTAGGGGGAGGGCTGGGGTGAGGGACTTACAAAAAATACCCGTTTGCCCCTCACCCTAACCCTCTCCCCGCAGAGCGAGGGGACGTAACCCAAATATGCCTATTGGACGTAATTGGTTTCTTTCGCCTTGTCCAGCAGGCCGGTGCGCTTCCACTGCTGATCCAGCGTACCGGGGTTGTATTCCTTGGCCCCGCCAATTTGCTCGGCCAGCGACTGGAATTTCGCCGCTTCTTCGATGAACAGGATCAACTGCGCGGTCTTGGCGATACCCTTGCCCCAGATGTTCGCGCCGCCGTTGGATTCCAGTATGCCGGTCGGCGGCGCCCATTCGGGATGCACATCCAGGCGCTCGCGGATCACATCAAGCACCGTGCGGGTGCGATCCAAATGGTTCGGAATCACGCGGGTCAGCAAATGACGCTGCGCCGCGACATAGCGGATCGGAAAATCCTCGTGCGCCAGCGACCACGCCGCCAGATACGGCGAATGCACATGCACGAAAGTGTCGGCGTCTAGGCGTTCTTCGTGCAACACCAAATCGGCGCGTTCGGAAAATCTCGACAGTTTGATACTGGCGGTGCCATCATCTTTTTCCCAAGGTCTGGGGAAATTGATCGACAGCAACAGGTCGTGTCCGGGGATTTTATGCACGACGTTAAAGGTATAGGTGGCCGACAAGGTGCCGGTTTCCTTCAGGAAACGGAACGCATTGATGGCTTCCTGCTTGGCGTTGTCCACATAGGCAACGAGTTCGATCAAAGTGGCGTCTACGGACATTTTATGGGTCTCCGTCAAATGGTGTATGGATGGGTAAACATTTAAGCTATAGGCTGCGTCAGCCCTCGCCAATAGTCTTAGCAGACTTGATGCCACAACCTTTAAAAAATCAAGGTTAGGCGGTTTTATTGCTGTTTTAAGCGGTTACGCCGGGGAACAGCGAAACGGGCGGGCGGGCCTAGTCCGCACATTGCTGGCTGGCCAACACTGGCAAAACA
>JBJSYU010000502.1:0-2993 GCA_046089945.1 Candidatus Methylumidiphilus sp. | reverse complement strand
TTGCCGGCCAATCTCACCAGCAACCAAATCGTCAGCCAAACCTTCGCCAACATGGCGAACGCGCCCGACCAACTGCGCCAGCACATGATGTTCGCGTTGGGCCAAATCATCGTGGTGTCGTCGAACAAGAACATCAACCCGGAAGAACTCGACCCCTGGGTCAGGCTGTTGGCCCGCAATGCCTTTGGCAATTCCCGCCAATTGTTGAAAGAAGCCACGTTCAGCCCGACCATGGGCAAATACTTGGACTTGGCGAACAGCATGAAAGCCACCGCCACCACTTCGCCCAACGAGAACTATGCGCGGGAGGTGATGCAGTTGTTCAGCATCGGCTTAAAGCAGTTGAACCAGGACGGCAGCGTGAAGCTGGACGCCTTCGGCCAGCCGATTCCGACTTACGACCAAGCCACTTTGCGTGAAGTCGCCCGCGCCTTGACGGGCCTGACCTACCCGACCGCCCCCGGCAAAACCGCGCAGGGCAACAACTGGGAGTATTTCACCGGCCTGATGGAATACCGCCAAGCCAACCACGACGTGGGCGCGAAGACTTTGCTGAACGGCGTCACGCTGCCGGCCGGGCAGACTGTCAAGCAGGACATCGACGCGGTGATCGACAATCTGTTCACCCACCCCAACACCGCGCCGTTCATCGCCACGCGGCTGATCCGCCATTTCACGCTGAGCAACCCCAGCCCGGCGTATATCCAGCGCGTCGCCGACGTGTTCGTGGACAACGGCCAGGGTGTGCGTGGCGATTTGTGGGCGGTGTTGAAAGCCGTGTTGACTGACCCGGAAGCCTCCGCCGCGCCGTCGGCGCAAAGCGGCCATTTGAAAGACCCGGTGATGCATGTACTGAATCTGGGCCGGGCTTTGGGCGCGCAGATCACCGATCCGAACATCTTCATGTACACCCTGCGCAATCTGGGCGAGGTGGTGCTGTCGTCGAACACGGTGTTCAACTTCTACTCGCCGCTGGCCCCGCTGCCGGGCCATGCGGATCTGTTCGGGCCGGAGTTCCAGATCTATTCGCCGGGGCTGGCGATCCAACGCGCCAATTTCATCTACCAGATCCTCAGCGGGCAGATGGGTTCGGCCTTCGCTGTCAATTTGGCGCCGTTTACCGCGCTGGCGAACAACCCGGACGCCTTGGTTGAGAAGGTCAACCAGACCTTGCTGTTTGGCCGCATGTCCGATGCGCTGCGCAACGAATTGCTGCTGGAAGCCGCCGCCGACCCTTACGACCGCGTGATGGGGGTGCTGTATCTGACGGCCATCTCCAGCGAATTCTCGGTGCAACGTTAACCCTTTAAGACCTGGAGACATCGCCATGAAACATCCACACTCATCCAACCGCCGCCAGTTCTTGAAGTTAAGCACCGGGCTGGCCGCCTTGGGCATGACGGGCTTAGGCTTGGGCGCCGCCCGTTCTGCGCAGGCCGCAAGCCCCAGCGACTACAAGGCGCTGGTCTGCGTCTACCTGTATGGCGGCAACGACGGCCACAATCTGATTGTGCCGCTGGACACGGCGCGTTACACCGCCTACCAAAACGTCCGCGCCGGCTTGGCTTTGGGCGCGGCGAAACTCTGTACGCCCATCGCCGACAGCGGCGGCAATCCGTATGCCTTGCATTACGGCCTGCCGGAAATGAACACTTTGTTCGGCCAAGGCAAGCTGGCAGTGCTGCTGAACACCGGCATGCTGGAGCGCCCTTTGACCCGCGCCCAATACCTGCAAGGGATTTATGCGCCGACCAATCTGTTTTCGCACTCCGACCAGACGGTGCAAGTGCAATCCGGCCAGCCCACCGTCGTCGGCACCGGCTGGGGCGGGCGGCTGCTGGATCGCTTCGGCGCCGCGCAGGATAGCCTCGCGGCGGTTTCCGTCGCCGGGCCGTCGCTGTTGCTGCAAGGCCAAGACGTGGCCGGCAATGTGGTCACGCCGGGCGTCGATCCGGGCTTATCCGGCATGGGGCCGTGGCCGGCCAGCGCGGCGGCGGCGCGGCGGCAAGCCCTCACCAACATTTTGCAAATGAACGGCGGCAATGTGCTGCGGCAGGCCGCCAACCAGTCGATGACCGACGGCTTGCATCTGGCCGACGCGCTGAAAACCAATAGCGGCGGGACGTTGTCGCACACTTTCCCCGGCACGGAACTGGGCCGGCAACTGGAGGCGGTCGCCCGTTTGATCCGCCTGCGTTCGCAGACGCCGGGACGGCAGGTGTTCTTTTGCGGCTTCGGCGGCTTCGACACGCACAGCGGGCAAGACTGGCAACAATGGGATTTGTTGAAGCAGCTTTCGCAGGCGCTCAATGTGTTTTATCAGGAGATCGGCGACGCTGGCTTAGGCGCGCAGGTGACGGCGTTCACCCAGTCGGAGTTTGGCCGCACCTTGCAACCCAACGGCGGCGGCAGCGACCATGGCTGGGGTAGCCACCATCTGGTGCTGGGCGGGGCGGTGCAAGGCGGTATTTACGGACAGATGCCCTCGCATGCGCTAAACGGCCCGGACGACGCCAATGGCCGGGGTGTGCTGATACCGAAAATCTCCACATCGCAAGTCGGCGCGACCTTGGGCCGCTGGTTCGGCGCGTCGGACGCGGAATTGGCGGCGGTGTTCCCCAACCTCAGCCAGTTCCCGAACAGCAACTTAGGCTTCATGGGCTGACGCTGGGTTCTGGCCGGTAGGCACAAAAAAGCCGGGAATCTGGGTTGTCCAGATTCCCGGCTTTGCAGTGGTAGCGCCGGCATCCTTGCCTGCTACAGCTTAAATCGCCGGCAGGGATGCCGGCGCTACGTCGTTAGCTCAAGCTTCAACTGGCCCATAATGGCTTTGCACATACCGCTCGACGAGTTCTTGGAATTCGCCGGCGATATTGTCGCCTTTCAATGTCACGGTTTTCACGCCGTCCTCAAACACCGGGGCCACCGGCTGCTCGCCGGTGCCGGGCAGGGAAATGCCGATGTTGGCGTTCTTGCTCTCGCCGGGGCCGTTG
>JBJSYU010000501.1:0-11640 GCA_046089945.1 Candidatus Methylumidiphilus sp. | reverse complement strand
CTTTTCCGGCCTAAATAGTCCGAGGCGGTGGACCAGAAAAACCGCCCGCCCATATTGGACAGGCTGAGCAGGCCGACGAAGCCCGCCGCCGCCGACGGCGTGATGCGGCCTTTGAACATTTCCTGAATCAGCACCGAGGCTTGCCCAAGGATGCCGATGCCCGCCGTGACATTCAGGCAAAGAATGGCCCACAACAGATAAAACTGCGGGGTTTTCAGCGCCTGGTCGATATGCACATGGCGGTGCGTCACCATCCTGCCGGACTCGGCTTTAGGTTCCCAGTTGGCAGGCTTCCAGCCCGGCGGCGGCAGGCGGATGGCGAAAGCGCCAATCAACATCGAGGCGAAATACACCGAACCCATCACCAGAAAGCTTTGCGCCACGCCAACCGAACCGGTCGCTTTGAAAAAATCCATCAGCGCCACGCCGAGCGGCGCGCCGATCATCGCCCCGCCGCCAAAGCCCATGATCGCCAGCCCGGTCGCCATGCCCCGGCGGTCGGGGAACCATTTCAGCAGCGTGGAGACCGGCGACACATAGCCCAACCCCAAGCCGCAGCCGCCCAGCACCCCGTAGCCCAGATACAGCAGGCTGATTTGATGCAGCACAACGCCGAGCGCCGACAGCAAAAAGCCGCCGCCGAAGCAGCAGGCCGCCCAAAACATCGTGCGCCTAGGCCCGACTTTTTCCAGCCAGCTTCCGCCAAAGGCGGCGGAAAGCCCCAGGAACACGATGGCGAGGCTGTAGATCCAGCCCACCGACGTCAGCTTCCAATCCTCAGGCGCCGGGGATGAGACGCCCAGCACACGGGTCAATGGCTCGTTGAACACGCTAAAGGCGTAGACTTGGCCAATGCACAGATGCACGGACAATGCGGCGGGGGGAATCAGCCAACGGTTGTGGCTAGGAGCGGCGATGGTGCGGTCTTTGTCGAGAAAATCCATGACGGACGGCGAAGCGCTTGATCGTGAAGGGGCGAAAAAACTGTGGGATGCTTGGCGGATGTGGCCTTGTAGGGTGCCAGTCTACCATGAGGCATGGGATTTTGGCGTACAACCAAAATGCCTGAAAATTTAGATGGGTGGACTAGAAGAACGGCACCACCATAGAAAAAGCCTTGCTGCGGTAAGCGGGCATGGGCAAATTATTGTTTTTTGCCAACCCATGCCCCAATCGGCCAACCGCAACAAGGCTTTCGACTCTCAACTCCTCCTGGCGGCAACTATTGTTGTTTTCACTGCCGTCGAACGCCTCAAATCAACTCAGGGCGCTCTTGCCGCCTTTGCCGTGTTCGGCTTATTTTGCTTTGGACAACTGCTTGTCAACTTCGGCCTTCAACTGGGCCTGTGCATCGCCCGCGCCGCTGACTTCCATTTCACGGGACTTCAGCATCAGCACCAGCACGATCGTGACAACGATGAGACCGCCGATGTAGAGCCAGAAATTATCTTTTTCGTTTTCCATCTTAAGCTACCTCAAAAAAAGGATTAAAAAGGACGCCGCAGAGGGCGTCTGTGAAAGGTTGCGGTGGCGCTCTAACGGCCACCTAGCCTGTCGGAACTTCGTGCTTGGCACCGTCAGCCCGTCAGTGGTCATTATTCTAATTTCGACAACAATCTAATTCAACCCATTTCACAACTTTTTTTAACATAGATCAATAAAGCCAATTGCCAGGTGTGCTAACCACCCCTTTCTTGCCTATGCCTGAGCAGTCGCCAAAGGCCGGCGTCCAGCAAAAAACGCATGCATCAGGCAAGCATCGGCCAGACAAACTTCACGCCGATGAGCATCAGCACCGAAGCCAGCAACGGCCGCAAGACATGCTCAGGAATCTTAGCGCTCAGATGGCTGCCGACCCAGATGCCCGGCAAGGAGCCGACCAGCAGGCTGCCCAGCAGCACAAAATCGACATTGCCCATGTGCAAATGCCCAAGGCCCGCGACCGCCGTCAACGGAATGGCGTGGGCCAGGTCGGTGCCGACCACACGCAGCGCGGGCAACCGGGGATATAAAAAAAACAGCGCCACCGTCCCCAGCGCACCCGCGCCGACCGATGATAGCGTGACCAGCACACCCAACACCAGCCCGACCACCACCGTGACTGGCGCCTGAAAACGGTGGAACCGCCCCGGATCATGCTCATCGGCCTGCGCTGCGCCCGACTTCAGCCGGTTACGGAAAAACAGGGCTAAGGCGGTCAAGATCAGGGCGACGCCGAGCGCATTGCTCATCACCAGCGCCAGCGTCTTGCGCGGGATATCGAAATATTCCAGCGCAACAATCACCGCGACCGCCGCCGGCAGGCTACCCGTGCACAGCAGGCGGACAATCCGCCATTCGACCGAGCCATGGCTGCGGTGATGCACCGCCACTCCGCCGCTTTTGGTGATGGCGGCGAACAGCAAATCGGTGCCGACAGCCGTGGTGGGCGCAAAGCCAAACAAAAACACCAGCAGCGGCGTCATCAGCGAACCGCCGCCCACGCCCGTGAGTCCAACCCGCAAACCCACCGACAAGCCCGACACACTGTATGCTAAATCGATGAATATCCTTAAATTTTACGTTGATAGGCAAAAAGGCTCCGAAACTATGACGGTTTGCCAAATTCGCAATGCAACGATCAGGCTGTAAGCTTATGCGGCTTTTGATCCGAATTACTGCACAAACAACACAAAACCAACGAGGCTAGATCGAGATGATGACGGTGGCGCTATTGACCTTCGGCACAATCCTGCTGATCGCCGGGGCTGAGTCCCTGGTGCGCGGCGCGTCTAAACTCGCCGCCGCGCTGGGCATTTCACCCTTGGTGGTGGGGCTGACGGTGGTGGCTTTTGGCACCAGTTCGCCGGAACTGGCCGTCAGCGTCCACGCCGCAGCCGCAGGCCAAGCCGACATCGCCGTCGGCAACGTGGTTGGCAGCAACATTTTCAACATTCTGGCCATCCTCGGCCTGTCCGCCCTCGCCGCCCCGTTGTCGGTGTCGCTGCGCTTGACCCGCTTGGACACGCCCATCATGGTCGGCGCCGCCTTGCTGCTGTCGGCGCTGGGCATGGATGGCGGCTTAAGCCGCTTCGACGGCTTGCTGCTGTTTACCTTGCTGGTCGCCTACACGGCGTTCAATATCCAGCAAAGCCGCAAAGAAACCCGGCGGGCGCAAGCTGAGTACGAGCGCGAATACGGCGTAGTCGCAGCGGAAAGCACGCCGCACGCTTGGGCCGCCGACCTCGCCTATGTGGTCGGCGGCGCCTTGCTGCTGGTGCTGGGGTCGCGCTGGCTGGTCGAGGGCGCGGTGCGGGTGGCACAGTCCATGGGCGTCAGCGAGCTGGTGATCGGCCTGACCTTGATCGCCGCAGGCACCTCGCTGCCAGAGTTGGCGACGTCGGTCGTCGCCAGCCTGCGCGGTGAGCGCGACATCGCAGTGGGCAATGTGATTGGCAGCAATATTTTCAACATTCTGGGTGTGCTGGGGCTGAGCGCGCTGGCGGCGCCCGCCGGCGTCCCGGTGTCGGCCGAGGCCCTGCGCTTCGACATCCCGGTCATGGTCTTGGTGGCGCTGGCCTGCGCGCCGGCGTTCATGACCGGGCTGGTCGTCCAGCGCTGGGAGGGACTGCTGTTTCTGGCGTATTACCTGGCCTATCTGGCCCATCTGCTGCTCGCGGCGGCGAACCATCCCTTCTTGCCCGCGCTAGACGGGCTGGTGCTGAGCTTGATGCTGCCACTGACCGCCCTCGCCGTGCTGGTTTTCCACGCCCGGCAAGCACCCGGCAAACCCAAATGACAGAGGCGACATGCTGCTTTACCTGCTCAAACTCAGCTTAAGCCTCGCCGTCATCCTGGCCTCGGCGGAAGCCGCCAAGCGCCTGCCGGCGCTGGGTGCGTTCATCGTCGCCCTGCCGCTGGTGTCCATGTTGTCGATGGGCTGGCTGTATTGGGACACCCGCGACGCCGCCAAAGTCAGCGCCTACGCCCGCGAGATTTTCTACTTGGTTCCGCTGTCTTTGCTGTTTTTCCTGCCCTTCCTGCTGGAGCCGCACAGCCACTGGCCGTTTTGGCTGAACTTCGGGCTGGGGCTGGCCGTCATGGCCCTAGGCATGGCGGCGCTTACTGTGTGGCGCAACCACTGAGCGCTCAAATCACCTTGGAATAGCGGATTTTATTATCGGCCTGCGCGTTCAGGTAACGGTCGAACACCATGCAAATATTGCGGATCAACAAGCGCCCGGCCGGCAGCACCTTTATCCGCTGCCGATCCAAACTCAGCAGGCCATCCGCCTGCATATTCGCCAAAGCCTGCCATTCCGCCGCAAAATACGCCCAAAAGTCGATGCCGTGGCCGGCCTCGAAATCGCCGGTGTCCAACGCAAAATGGCAGATGAGTTGGTTGATCGCGGCGCGGCGCAGACGGTCGTCCGCCGTCAGCGCGACGCCCCGGAACACCGCCAGCCCCTCGCCCTCGATGCGCTCCTGGTAACGCGCCAAATCGCGCTCGTTCTGGCTGTAACTGTCGCCGACCCGGCCAATCGCACTGACGCCTAAGCCGATGATGTCGCACTCGCCGTGCGTGGCATAGCCCTGGAAATTGCGCGACAGCTTGCCCGCCCGCTGCGCCACCGCCAACTCGTCGTCCGGCTTGGCGAAATGATCCATGCCGATGTAGACATAGCCGGCGTTGGTCAGACGCTCAATGGCGCGGCGCAGGATCAACAGCTTCTCCTCCGGCAACGGCAGCGCCGCCTCGTCGATCTGCTTTTGCACCTTGAACAAATGCGGCAAATGCGCGTAATTGAACACCGAAACCCGGTCTGGGCTGGCCTCGATAACCCGCGTCAAGGTCATGTCGAAACTGTCTACCGACTGGAATGGCAGTCCATAAATCAAATCCAGACTAACCGACTTGAAACCCACCGCCCGCGCCGCTTCAATAATGCCCACCGTCTGCGCCTCAGACTGAATGCGGTTCACCGCCTTCTGCACCGTGGGGTCGAAATCCTGCACCCCTAAACTCAGCCGGTTGAAGCCCAGCGCTCGCAAAAAACCGACACGCTCGACATCAACCGTGCGCGGGTCAATCTCGATGGAATACTCGCCCTCATCGTCGCCGCGCAGCGAAAAATGCCGCCGCGTCTCGTCCATCAGCCGCTGCATTTGTTTTTCGTTGAGGAAAGTCGGCGTGCCGCCGCCCCAATGCAACTGCTCCACCAACCGGTTCTTGTCAAACAGCCGACCCTGCTGCGCGATTTCCTGACACAAGCAATCTAAATACCGTGTCGCATGTGTCTGGTTTTTCGTCACAATCTTATTGCAGGCGCAATAAAAACACACCGTCGCGCAAAATGGAATATGGACATACAGCGACAGCGGCGCGGGGTTTGCATCGGCGTTGCCGCGCTGGGCATAGTCCACATATTGCGGCACGCCAAAGCCATCGTTGAACTGCACAGCCGTAGGGTAAGACGTATACCGCGGCCCCTGCCGGTCATAACGGCGAATCAGCTCACGGTCGAATATCAAAGTTTGTTCAGTCATTTGACTTCCTGATCTAGTGTGAATACATTCGGCAGTTCAGCGCTTATACTGCCAAGCGCACCGCTGTTGTGGTGGCAGGCATCTGTGTTTGCGCCAGTCTGTTGGCAAGATGCGAAGCGATGATTTCCGCCAAGCGCACTGGCACGGCATTGCCAATCTGCCGCATCGCCTCGCCCCATGCGCCGGTGATGATAAAATCATCGGGAAAGGTTTGTATGCGCTTAGCTTCAAACACCGTGAAATACCTGACGCTGCCATCGGGATAGCGCAACATATTTTCGCCACCGGGTACGCCATGCCCCCCGGCTTTGATTGTTTTGGACGGCCAATCAATGTCGCTGCCAGTATGGCCGGGATACACTCTGGCGCCATCGCGGAAGATGTGATCCGCGATGGCATGCGGTTCGCGTGGGTCAACAACGCCGCACAGCGCATCTCGAATCGTCCGCCAAGGCAATAACTCTGGCTCAAAAAAACCATATTTCACAGACAAGCGCCCCGCCTTGTCCGCCAGTTTGCCACTGCCAGAAACGATCTTAGGGCATGCCATGCCATGTCTAGCCCAATAGTTTTTGCTGACACACATATCCCAAAGCAAACTGTCTTCGGCATGGGTCGCTGCCGGAAACTCCCATTGCAAGCCTAAGTCCGAGCGCAAGCCCACTATGACAACCCGCTCGCGCTGTTGTGGCACACCATAATCGGCGGCGTTCAGCAATTGGCAACTGACATCATAGCGCAGGCCCGCATAAGGCAAGTGCGCCGCTTTTCTCAAATGCTCAAGATGTTCGCGCCAATCCTGTCCCATAGCGGCCTTATACCCCGGATAAGCCAGCCGCCGCCGGATAAATTCAAAATACTCGCTAAATGTCGTGCGCAATAAACCTTTGACATTTTCAAACACAAAGGCTTTCGGGGCCAGCTTTTCAATGGCGCGGATGGCATAAGGAAACATGTCCCGGCTGTCGTGCTGCGCCCTGTGCTTGCCGCCCAACGAGAAAGGCTGGCACGGCGGGCCACCGGCCACCACATCAATACCGTGCAGGCTATCTAAATCAAAATCCCTGACATCGCCAAAAAACACCTTCTCGGCATCAAAATTCTGGCGCAAAGACGCGCAAGCATGCGTGTTGAACTCGACAAAAGCCGCGTGTGAAAATCCTGCATTCTCCAAGCCCTTCGCCAGTCCGCCCGCGCCTGAAAACAATTCCAACGACTTCATACTCGTCCCAGCAAAGCTAAATGGCTCTGAATGGTCTTAAAAATTTTATCAGGCTCGGCTGATAGGCCCATACACTTGTCGGCCCATGGACGACCGGGGTGAATAACATCCCAATCAGATTTTGCTTGTTCGTAGCGTCCGCTGCCTGGATCGTGATTGCCAAAGCCATCAAGGGCCGTATTCCACAACGGACGGTTTAGCTTGATGAGGGCGGCTTCGATTGTTCCTATCATATCAGATGCTTCATTTTCAAAAATCACAAAGCGACACATGAAGTCCGGTAGCTCGATACCTTTGCCAAGCTTGATGCTTCGACTATGTTCCTTTAAACGTCCAAAAAGTTCGCTAGATTGGGTTTTCAGGCTATCAGAATTTCGAGCCTGCCGCCAACCTTTCGGGACAGCTTTTCCCACATAAATAGGATAGTTGTAGGCAAGTCTATTCAAAATGCTGTATTTTATATATCTCTCAAATGTGCCTGTGTAGTACAGCGCATAAACACCTGTGCCTAAAAACGATTCAGGAGGGGGAATAGGATGTACTGGCGTACCATTAAAAAAGCGGATTGCATCTTTTACAAGCTCAGAAAAAGCATCATTTTTATAAACATGCTTACTACGATCAAACGGATTTTGGTTCATAAATTTGTATTATCGGCACATGCCTCTGATTATTTCCCTGCGCCCAGCGATTGCGCAGTCATAGGCTATCCACTCCTCTTTCGTCATGCGCCGGACATTTTCCAGCCGCGCAATCGCCCACTGGTTGTATTGCGGGTCAAGGTCGCATGCCAGCCAACGCCGGTTAAGCTGTTCAGCGACGACGGCGGTGGTGCCGGAACCTGAAAACGGATCAATCACCCAATCGCCAACATTGGATGAAGCCAGCACAAATTTGCGCAGCAGTTCCTCTGGCTTTTGAGTGGGATGCGGGGTTTTTTCACCCATGCCGTTGCAGGTGGTTGGAATATCAATCACATCTTTTGGCTTGGCGCCTTGGGGGTGTGGCGTCCAGTTGTCCCGCGCCGGTTTGCTTGAGCCTTTGCCGTAAGCGCTGGTTTCGGCTTGTGGGTGAGAGGGGTATTTCAATGTATGTGCGCCGTAGGGTATGCGCACATCGTCAATATTCAGCCGGGTCACATCAGATTTGCGGAAGTGGATGATGCTTTCATGCGAGCGCCCCCAGTCGTTGCCCAGATTGGCTTTGTTTTTATAATGCCAAACCAGCCAGCGGCAGCGCTTGAAATGCTTTGAGGCAGGATGCTTCAAGTCGGCGAGAATTTCGGAGAATCCACACACATATAACGATCCTGTAGGCTTCAATATCCGTGCGGCATGCTTAATCCATTGCATAGACCACTCAATATAATGCGCCTGGCTGTCAAAGTTGTCCCAGTCGGCTTTTTTGATGTTGTAAGGCGGGTCTGCAAACACCAAGTCCACGCTGCATTCGGCCAGCGATGCCAGCCAGTCCAGCGAGTTACCCTGGTATAAGCGACCGTTAGGGTGTTCGTATTGCGGCTGAAACCCTTGCGCCAAAGGCTTTACGGGCAGGCTTTTGCCCGTCGTCGGCCATTTGCAATCCGAAAATTCGGCGAGGGTCAACTGCTCCATGCTACCTAAGCCACCAACATAACCCGAATCGCATCCAGCCGCAGCCGGGCCGACTGCAAATGCCCGTGCAGTTCCAAGGTGTTGGCTTTGACTTGGTCGAGTTCCTCCTGCCGCACATACGGGTTTACTTTTTTCAGCGCGGACAGCCGCTTGAGTTCGCCGGTGGCGTGGTCGAGCATGTGTTGGGTGGCGGTGGCGATGATATCGGGCAGGCGCTTTTGCGCAGTTTTTTCGGCGGCTTTCAGCATGCGCTCGATGATTTTGCGCTGGCCGCGCAGCAGCGTGGCGGCTTCCTCGCGGTCGATGGGACGCGGCACTTCCGCCAGATCGTCGCAAGACAGCACGCTGATGTCCTGCAAGTCGGTGTCCAGCAACACGCGCAGCAGCGTCTGCGGCAGGTAGCGGCCGGCGCTGAGCCGCTTCGGCGCGGCGCATTCGACTAGGAACACGGCTTCCAGCAGCAATTGGCCGGCGTCCAGATCTTCATGGCGCACCAAGCCGAACGCGGCGTTGCCGTCGGCGTTGTTGAGGATTAAGTCCAAGGCGCCGCGCACCATCGGATGTTCCCAGGTCAAAAACAGCATGTCCTCGCGCGCCAGGCCGATGTCGCGGCGCAAGGTGACGGTGGCGCCGTCTTCGGGCAGTTCGGGGAAATTCGGCACGCGCATGTGGTCGCCGGGCAGCAGGATGTGGCAATCGGCGGAATGCTCTTCAAAGGTGACGCCGTAAGCCTCGAACACCTCGTCCAGCCACGGCCACAAGTCGTCGCGCCGCTCGGCTTGGCGGATCAGTTCCGCCAAGTCCTCCGCCTCGCGCTTGCGGCAGGAGTTCAGCTCCAACAGGCGGTCGCGGCCTTGGTGCAGGCGCTCCAAAACCTCCGCGTTGAGCTGCTGGGCGGCGGCGGTCAGTTCGGCCTGCCGCCCCGCGTCCGGCTGCGCCAGCAAGGCTTCGAGTTCGCCGCGCAAACGCTCAAACACCGCCGCGCCGGCCGGGCTGGTGTGGTTGAAGGCGTCAAGCCCGGCGTGGTACCAGTCGAACAGCACGGCTTGGGCGCTGTGTCGCAGCCACGGCACGTGGATTTGGATGGTTTCGCGCTGGCCGATGCGGTCGAGCCGGCCGATGCGCTGCTCCAATTGGTCGGGGTTCAGCGGCAGGTCGAACAGCACCAGATGGTGGGCAAACTGGAAATTGCGGCCTTCGCTGCCGATTTCCGAGCAGACCAGCACTTGGGCGCCCTCCTCCTCGTCGGCGAACCATGCCGCCGCGCGGTCGCGGGCGACGATGGTCAAGCCTTCGTGGAACACCGCCGCGCCGATGCCGCCCAACACGCGCAGCGCCTCTTCCAGTTCGATGGCGGTGGCGGCTTTCGCGCAAATCACCAGCGCCTTGGCCGGCTTGAGTCGGTTGAGGGTGTCCACTAGCCAGCGCACACGCGGGTCGAAGCGCCACCACGCCGGGCTGGCCCCGGACTGGCGGTAAGCCGTTTCGGGGAACAGCCTCTGCTCCAGGCTGTCCGCCGTCGCCGTGTAGTCTTTGGGCCACGGCAAGGGCTGCGCCTGCAACTGCCGTTCGGGGAAGCCTTGCACGGTGGCGCGGGTGTTGCGGAACAGGATGCGCCCGGTGCCATGGCGGTCGAGCAGCAGGCGGGTCAAGGCTTCACGCGCCGCCTCGGCGGCTTCCGGGTCGTCCAAGCGTTTGAGCAGTTCGTCGGCGCGTTCATTGGCCAGCAAGGCGCGCAGCCGCGCCAGGCTGTCCGCGTCCAGCGCGGCGCCGTCGGCCAAGGTTTCAATCAGTTGCGCCAACGGTTCGTATTGGCGCTCTTCGGCGAGGAATTCCTCAAAGCTGTAGAAACGGTCGGGGTCGAGCAGGCGCAGCCGGGCAAAATGGCTGCGCTTGCCCAACTGCTCCGGGGTCGCGGTCAACAGCAGCAGGCCGGGGACAGCTTGGCCCAAGGCGGCGACAAAGGCGTAGTCTTCGCTGGGCGCATCTTCCGACCATTGCAAATGGTGGGCTTCATCGACCACGCACAAGTCCCAGCCTGCCGCCAATGCCTGCTCGCGGCGCTTCGGCTCGCCCCGGAAAAAGTCCAGCCCGCACAGCACCAACTGTTCGGCCAAAAACGGATTGCCGGATTCTTGTTGGAAATAGCGCTCGTCGTCGAACAGGCTGAAGCGCAGGTTGAAGCGGCGGCGCATTTCCACCAGCCATTGGTGCAGCAGCGGCTCCGGCACCAAAATCAAAATGCGCTCGGCCCGCCCGGTCAAAAGTTGATGGTGCATGACCAAGCCGGCTTCGATGGTCTTGCCCAAACCCACTTCGTCGGCCAGCAACACCCTAGGCGCATGGCGGCCGGCGACTTCATGGGCGATGTAGAGTTGATGCGGAATCAGGCTGGTGCGCGCCCCGCACAGCCCCAGCACTGGCGAGCGCTCCAGTTCGCCGACCTTCGCCAGCGTGCGGCAGCGCAGCCGAAACAGCGCCTGCGGGTCGATCTGCCCGGTGAACAGCCGGTCTTGTGGCTTGTTGAACTGCATGTAGTGGTTCAGTTCGACCTCGTCCAGGCGCAGAGGCTCGCCGTCGGCGTCTTGGCCTAGGTAGCTCAACAGCCCGTCGCGCTCCTCCACGCCGCGCACCAGCAGCGTCCAGCCGTCCACCGACTCGACGCGGTCGCCTTTGACGAAGCGGACGCGGGTTAGCGGCGCGTTGTCGGCGGCGTAGGTGCGCCGCTCGCTGCTGGCGATGAACAACACAGTGACACGGTTAGGCTCTTGGGCGATGACCGTCCCCAAGCCCAGTTCAGGCTCGGTTTCGCTGATCCAACGCTGGCCGGGAACAAAATGTGGCAAGGATGCTCTCCGATATGAATTTTCAGGCCCGCCATTTTAACAGACCGCAGGCCGGCGGGCTTTCCCTCCAAGCACGGCTTAAGGACGCGCGGATTAAATGTTTGCGCCCTTCCGTATCTTAAAAACCAGGCATTTGCCCCTCTCTCTAGCCTTATTCCCACAGGGGGAGAGGACTTACTCAGCGCTTCCCTGGGGTTTTGCGCTTTTTGCCCGAAACTCGCGCCAATAGTAATAAGGTATCCCGGCGGCGAGTATCACCAAGCCCACCAGCGCATGTTGGCGCTCTACCGGGTTCAGCAGCAACGCCACGATGAACACGGCGGACACCACAATAAACACCGCCGGCGTCAGCGGATAGCCGCCGCAGCGGTAGGGTCTCGGCAGTTCTGGCCGCGCCCGGCGCAGGCGGTAAACCGCCGCCACGGTCAGCGCG
>JBJSYU010000500.1:0-5601 GCA_046089945.1 Candidatus Methylumidiphilus sp. | reverse complement strand
AAAGCCGCCGAACAACGCGAACGGTTTATTGACGCGGTGGGCAATGTGGACGTGGCTTAAAACCCCAAAGCCATTAATGTAAGCGAAATGTTGAAGTCCAAAGCTTGCTTTGGACATTGCAAACCCGTCCAAAGCAAGCTTTGGACTCCAAGACAAAGCCGCCGGCAGGCAGAGGGACGGCTTTCGCTGCGCCTTGTTCTGTGGCAACCGGCTAGTTCGCCATCCTTGGACGCTGGATTCCGGCTCCCGGCCGGAATGACGGCGTTTTTTTCCAGCATCAACCCATCCCCCGCCCCCGCCACTTGTCGCATTCCCGACAATTCCCCCGCCCGCCTTTGTTGCGCTTGCGACAGGCAAATCCCGTAAATCTCCTTTAAATACATGGCGTTAATGCTGGCATGGCGAGTGCTATACATCCTGCAAGCAAACCTTTTTCGCCAATCCAACGCGGGAGATTACCGTCATGGCTTTGAAAATCATCGAATCCTGCGTCAATTGTTGGGCCTGCCTGCCGCTCTGTCCGAGCGAGGCGATTTACGAGGCCAAGCCGCATTTTCTGATCGACCCGAAGAAATGCACCGAATGCGAAGGCGCCCACGCCGACCCGCAATGCGCGACGATCTGCCCGATTGAGGGGGCGATACTCGACGCCTTCGGCGAGCCGATCAACCCGCCGGGTTCGCTGACCGGCATCCCGCCGGAGCGCATGGAGCAGGCGATGGCGGAACTGCGGGCGCATTGAGTTGAGCGCGTCCGTGGCCGGCCAAAATCCTCCGGTTCCCCTTAACCTCCCCATGATCGACAGGCGCTGAAAAACAATGGCCACTGTTTTGTTTTGGGAAAAACCCGGCTGCGTCAACAACACGCGGCAAAAGCAGATGCTGCGCGAGGCCGGCCACGAGGTTCTCGCCCACAACCTGTTGACCGAACCTTGGGACGCCGTCCGGCTACGCCGCTTTTTTGGCGACCTGCCGGTGGCGGCGTGGTTCAACGGCGCCGCCCCGGCGGTCAAGCAGGGCGCGGTGTTGCCGGACACGTTAAACGAGGCGCAGGCGCTGGCTGCAATGCTGGCCGACCCGCTGCTCATCCGCCGCCCATTGCTGCAAGTCGGCGAGCGTTGCGAGGCGGGCTTCGACCCGCTGCGCGTGGACGCTTGGATTGGTTTGACGCCGCAGGCGGCACAGCCGGCCGATTTGGAAACCTGCCCACGGACGGCCGCCGCCACGCCTTGCGGCACGTCGCAGCCATGAACGCCGAAGCCGTCGAAAACGCCGTCGTCGGCAAGCAAGCCGTAGAACTGTCGCCGGGCGTGCATTGGATCGGCGCACTCGACCCGACCCTGCGCAATTTCGACATTATTTTAAAAACCGCCAACGGCACCAGTTACAACGCCTATGTGGTGCGCGGCAGCACCGGCGTGGCGATTATCGACACGGTGAAAGAACAGTTTGCCGGCGATTTTTTCACGCGCCTGGAACAAGTCGCCCGCTACGAAGAAATACAAGCCATCGTCCTCAATCATTTGGAACCCGACCATACTGGCGCGTTGCCAGAATTGATGGCACGTTGCCCCAACGCTAGGCTGTATATCTCGTTTAAAGCTCAAATGATGCTGAAGGCATTATTGAAGCGGGAAAGCATGGAATTCACCCCGGTCAACACGGGCTACACGATTAGCCTAGGCGACCGTACTTTAGAATTTTTACATACCCCCTATCTGCATTGGCCGGACACCCAATGCACCTATTTGCGTGAAGAGCAGATATTATTTTCCGGCGACGTGTTCGGTTGCCATTTCTGCGACGCAAGGCTGTTCAACGACAAAGTTGGCGACTTCCGCTTTTCTTTTGAATATTACTATGCCCACATCATGCGGCCATTCAAGGAATACGTGGTGGGGGCGCTGGAATTGATCGAGCCGCTGGCGGTGCGCTGCATCGCCCCGGCGCATGGGCCGATACTGCGCGACCGGCCACGCGCCTACGTCGAACGCTACCGCGAATTGTCCACGCCGCGCCTGAAAAGCGAAGTATCGCCGGACGAAAAAACCTTGCTGATTTTCTATATCAGTTCCTACGGCAATACCGCCCGCATGGCCGAGGCGATTTACGCCGCCGCGCAGCGTGTCGAAGGCGTGCGCGCCTCGCTGTACGACTTGGAAGGCGGCGATACCGATACCTTCGCCGACTTATTGGAAGAAGCTGACGGCTTTGTACTCGGCTCACCGACGATTAACGGTGATGCCGTGAAACCCATTTGGGATCTGCTGTCCTCGCTGACCGTCATCGACGTGAAAGGCAAGATCGGCGCAGCGTTCGGCTCCTATGGTTGGAGTGGCGAAGCGGTGCGGATGATTGAGGACAGACTGCGCGGCCTGAAACTTCGGGTTCCCGTGCAGGGCTTGCGCGTCAAGCTCATTCCCACGCTCGATGAAATCGAGGCTTGCCGTCAGTTCGGCCACGATTTGGCGGAGGAATTGGTTGGACGCCGCCCCGCCCGTGTCATCGACATGTCCGACCTTTTAAAATCGACTTACTCAACCTAGGAGACAACCATGGCAAAAGCCACCATCACATTTGAAGACATTAATGTAACCGTCACCGTGCCGGCCGGCACCCGCGTCATCGAGATTTCCGAGAAAGTCGGATCGGGGATTACTTATGGCTGCCGCGAAGGCGATTGCGGCACCTGCATGATGAAAGTCGATGAAGGCTGGAATAACTTGAGCGAGCCTTCCGTGCTGGAAGACAAAATCTTGCGCGACAACTTCGCCGGCAAACATAACCGGCTGGCCTGCCAGGCCCAGGTTTTGGGCGGCGAGATGAAAGTTCGTCCGGCCTAAAACCCACATGCTTTGCCCGGTTATGGGCAAACTAAGCAGCAGTCCCCTTTCTTGAAGGAGAGGGTTAGGGTGAGGGTTTAACCAGCATCGCAAATACCCCGCCCGCCCCTCTCCTTCGGGAGAGGGGGTAAAAGAAATTCGAGAGGTCAACCACCATGGCATTAGTCACATTCAGCAGTCCAGAATACAAAGACAAAACCGTTTACGCCGTCGCCGGCAGCCACACGCAAACCTTGCTCAAACTGGCGTTGGAAAACAAGATCCCGATCAATTTCAGTTGCCAAGACGGCCACTGTGGCACCTGCGTCGTCAAAGTCAAAAGCGTGGACACCAAGCCGCGCATGAGCGGGCATTTGACCGACAAGGAAATCACCGTGCTAAAAGAATTGGGCAAAATCACCCAAAAGGAAATTGACGAGATTGCCGTCACCGACATGCCCGCCACCTGGCGCTTGGCATGCCAGTTCATCGTCCGCGACGAAGACATTCTGGTCGAGTATTAAGCCGCCATGAACGCCATCCCCAAGTTTAATGCGACCAGCCGCGAGGAGTATTACCATTACTTTAAACGGCACTCGGCCAAGCTGTCCCCCAACACGGAATGGCTGTGCCGGATGCTGGCGAGTTGGCGCACCGGCTTGGGGGCTTTGCCGGATGCCTTAGGGCTGGCGCAGGCAGATTTCACCGCCCTGCATAGCGAGTTTTTCCGTAAACTGGAAATCCCCGCGTCGGCCCCTTCAGGCAGAACGGCTGATTTCAGCCGGATGCTGGAAAAGGACGACCTCATCCGTTATCTGCAAACCCGCGCCGCTTACCCGGAACGGGCGGAAACCGCATGGATCACGCACATTTTAGTGGCCGGTTGCTTGGGCGACGACCATTTGTGGCAGGATTTGGGGCTGTGGTCGCGGCAGGATTTGTCGGGCTTGATCGCCTACAATTTTCCGCAAGTCGCCGCCGCCAACAACCAAGACATGAAATGGAAGAAATTTTTATATAAACAATTATGCGAGGCGGAAGGCATCTACGTCTGCCGCGCGCCCTCGTGTGATGTCTGCGTCGACTACCCACGTTGTTTTGGAGCGGAGGACTAAGCCATGACCACAGGACATTCTTTGCACGGCCCGGAAGTAGCCATTTTTCTCGCCGCCTTGGGGTTGATCCTCAACGCCTGCATCACGTTTTACATCAGCCACAGACATTCCTCGCCACGCCCGGCGAATAGCCATTCCGTCCGCGCCAAACGCGGCCAACGCCAACCAGAGATTCTTTGATATGAGCAAAATTGACGACATTTTGACCGGTTTATATGAAAACCGGATAGTGCCTTACTTAGGGCCGGGCGTGTTGGCCGATGTCACGCAAGTGGACACTGGCGCACCGATGCCTGCCGACAGCGACAGCTTGATTATTGCGATGAATGAAGGGCGGCCGATGTCGCCTAAGCTGATGTACGAATTCCCGCGCGCCGCGATGAATTTGGAATTGAAGCGCGGGCGCAGTTTTGTCGAGCGTTTTTTGGAAAAAACCTACGGGCAGACGCGCTGGACGCGGGCGGCGCTGCACGAATGGCTGGCCTCGTGGAAACCGCGTTATGTCATCGACATTAACCGCGACACGCAATTGCAGGAAACCTACGCCGGCCAGCCGCATATTTTGATCCGGGGCGTTGCCCGCATCGCCGCGACGGAGTTCCGCTTCACCATCCATCAATACGACGGTAGCCAATACCAGGAGATTACCCAAGAGCAAGCCGACCCCAGCTTGCCGATTTTGTTCAAGCCCATGGGCAGCCCCCTGCCCTCCCCGCGTTTCATCGCCTCCGACGCCGATTATGTGGATTACATCACCGAGCTGATGGGCGGCTTTGCGATTCCCTCATTCCTGAAAGAATACCGCCTAGGCAAGCAATACCTGCTGATCGGCCTGCCGCTGAACCGCGACTCCGAGCGCATGGTCATGTCGGATATCATTTACGGCGCGGCCGAGACTAAAGGCTGGGTATTGAGCAAAGCGCCGACCAACAAGGAAAAGCGTTATTGCGAGCGGGTGGGCTTGGAAATCCTCGACCTCGGCATCGACGATCTGCTCGCCGCTGCGGGTTTGCCGGGTGAATTGGGGAAAAAGTCGGCTTGATGTTTTTGGCGGTCTAGTGTGGCAGGATTATACCCCGCCACACTCTGTCTATTTGCTGTGCGCCTGCATGCAAACATCCAGGATGATGCCCGCTTGGCTATCTTCCTGGGCCTGGGCATTCGACTGGATACTTCCAAGTCTTTATTTCTCTTCCTCTAACTTCTAATGGCGGTATGACATTAGAACTCATGCGAACGCTAATGCTCTCATCCAGATCAATGCCGGCGGGCAATCTGCCGTCAACTAAGGATACTCTATCCTTGCAATCACTGCCTTTATTTGCAGGCCTATCGCCAATAGACCAATGCGCTAAAGAAAGCGCGGCATCTGCCGGAATTTCAGGAATTGCAATAGACTTGTAGCCACTCTTTGCTAACTGCTCAATCATCCAGTGCATGGAAATTTCTGGAAGCTTACTGCCAGCGCCATACCCTCCGCCCACATCAGCGTGAGCACCGGGAAACCATTTCTCAGCGATTGCCGCTGGTTGACTGACAAAACTCCCCGCCGCCTTCTAAGTTGTTGAAGGCGCTGCAAAAAGGAAGACATGCCGCCAAGGCAAGTCATCCATCCAGCGGGAGCGGTCAAGCTGCCGGCGGGAGGCGCGGGCCGGCTCCGGGTCG
>JBJSYU010000499.1:0-3034 GCA_046089945.1 Candidatus Methylumidiphilus sp. | reverse complement strand
ATTTCATCGAGGAACAGCGTACCGCCATTGGCCTGTTCGAAGCGGCCCTGACGCTGTGCCGCCGCACCGGTGAAAGCGCCTTTCTCGTGGCCGAACAACTCGGACTCGATAAGGTCTTTGGGTATGGCTGCCATGTTCAGGGCAATGAACGGGCGTGCAGAGCGCGGACTGTGACGGTGCAAGGCATGCGCAACGAGTTCCTTGCCGGTGCCGGATTCGCCGTTAATCAGCACGGTGATGTGCGAACGCGCCAGCCGGGCAATGGCGCGGAACACCTCTTGCATGGCCGGCGCCTCGCCGATGATCTCCGGGGTTTTTTCCGGCGTGGCCGGGGCGGCTTTGACTTGTTCGCGGCGGTTTTGCTGGCCGTGGCTGCATGCCCGGCGCACCAGATCCACCGCCTCGTCCACGTCGAAGGGCTTGGGCAGGTATTCAAACGCGCCGCCGTGGAACGCCGACACCGCGCTCTCCAAGTCGGAATGCGCGGTCATGATGATGATGGGCAAATCTGGCTGCTTGGCTTGCAGACGCTCCAACAGCGCCAGACCGTCGATGCCGGGCATGCGGATGTCGGTCAGGATGGCGTCCGGCCTCGAAGTCTCCAGCGCGTCCAACAACAGGCTGGCGTTCGGGAAGCAGCGGGCTTGGATCGAGGCTTTTTGCAGCGCTTTTTCCAACACCCAGCGGATCGAGCGGTCGTCGTCAACTACCCACACATGGGCGGCATTATTCATGTTCCTTCTCCAAAGGCAGAAAAATCGAAAAAACAGTCTCGCCCGGCTTGCTGTCGCATTCGACCAAGCCGCCATGCTGGCTGATGAGCGACTGAGCGATGGACAGCCCCAGGCCGGTGCCTTCGGCCCGGCCTGTCACCATCGGGTAAAAAATCTGGTTGAGCAATTCCGGCTTGATGCCGGGGCCGTCGTCGATGATGTCGATCTTCGCCACCAGCGGATGGCGGCGCAGGCCGATGGTGACTTGGCGGTGGATGCGGCTACGGATGGTGATCTTGCCCTGCTCGCCGACGGCCTGCGCGGCGTTGCGGACAATGTTCAAGATGGCTTGGATCAACTGGTCGGGGTCGCCGTGCAAGGCCGGCATGCTGGGGTCGTAGTCGCGCACCAGCAGCACCTTGGCCGGCACTTCCACCTGCACCAGTTGGCGCACCCGCTCCAACACCCGATGGATGTTCAGCAGGCTTTTTTGCAAGGGCCGGTTCGGCGCCAACATGCGGTCCACCAGCGATTGCAGCCGGTCGGATTCCTCGATGATGATGTGGGTGTATTCGCGCAACTCGGCGTCCGGCAGTTCCCGATCCAACAACTGCGCCGCGCCGCGCAAGCCGCCCAGCGGGTTTTTGATTTCGTGGGCGAGGCCGCGCAGCAACATCTTCGCGGCGTTGTGCTGGGCTTGCAGTTGTTCCTCCATCGAGAAGCGCAGATGGCGATCCACCTGCTGCACTTCGACCAAAAGCCGCGCACCGCCGCCCTCAGATATTGGCGTCATCGTCACATTGACGGTCATCGGGTGCATCGGCAAGTTCAGCACCACATTGCGCTTGGTCAAGCTGCTGCCGGCCGCCAGCACCCGGCGCATGTCCTCTTCCATGCTGTCGTCGCTGAAAAAAAACACTTGCTGCGCCTGATTGCCCAGCACATGGCGGGCGCGCAACGAAAACAGCATCTCCCCCGGCAGGTTGATGTAGACCAGAGACAGCATGTCGTCAAACAGCAGCACGGCATCGGACAGATTGTCCAAGATGCTGCGGTAAAAATTAGCGGGGGCGTTATCATTCATAGCTGGCAAAAGAGCAAGATGCGGGCCATCAACCCCGTGCGCCTAACACCCTGCGCAGGCAGATAGCCGTAACAAAAACAACGCCTTGAAACCTAGGCGACGGGCGGGCGAGGTTGGGCGGCATTGCGGCGGGCCGCAGCCCGCACAACAATGATGCAGGCCGGGGCAGGCATTCATCCATAGAAGGGAGGGAATAGCGGCGAATTTGCACAGGTTTAAAGCGTTCCGCCCCAAGTTATGAGTCAACTTGGTGCGAACAATAGCAGAATTGGCAGAGAATACGTAGTGGCTGGGCTATTCCGGCGCCAGCCAATCCAGCTTGAAGCCACCTTGGCCTTCCGCCGACAAGGCTTGCCACAGCCACGGCCCCAAGGCATTCAGCTCGGTGTCCAATTGCCAAGGCGGATTGATGATAACCATGCCGGTGCCGTTTAGCCGCAGCGGCAGGTCTTCGTCAAAAATGCGCAACTCCGCCGCCAAGATGTTGCGGATGCCGCTGCGCTCCAGTTGGCGGCGGAACCAGTCCAGTGTCGGGCGATCCTGGATTGGATACCAAATCGCGTACACGCCGTTCGGAAAGCGCTTGTGCGCCATCGCCAGCGCCTCCAACAATTGCGCCCGCTCGCCCTTCAACTCAAACGCCGGGTCGATCAGCACCAGCGCGCGCCGCTCCGGCGGCGGCAGGAACGCCCTCAAGCCCTGATAGCCATCGACGCTCTGCACGACCACTTGCCGGTCGCCCGCGAACGTGTCCTTTAAATGTTCCACTTCCCGGCTGTGTAGTTCGCACAAGGCCATGCGGTCTTGCGCCCGCAGAAAATGCCGCACGATCTGCGGCGAGCCGGGATACACCTGCAAAGCTTCCCCGCTGTTTTGCGCCGCCACCGCGTCCAGATAAGGCCGCAGCGCCGCCGGCAGATCTGCCCGCCCCCACAGCCGGCTGATGCCGCCGGCGTATTCACGGTTTTTCTTCGCCATCATCGAGCCTAAGTCGTAGCGCCCGGCCCCGGCGTGGGTGTCCAAATATAAGAATGGCTTGTCCTTGCGCAACTGCGCCTGCACCAGCAGAGCGAGGATGGCATGTTTGCAGACATCGGCGAAATTTCCGGCATGGAAGCCGTGGCGGTAGCTGAGCATGGGCGTGGGCGCTTTTTCGGGAATCGGGGAAAGCCGACAATTTACTGGATAGCTTACGGAAAGCCAAATGCGCGGCGTTTAGGCGATTGCTGAACAGGGC
>JBJSYU010000498.1:0-4285 GCA_046089945.1 Candidatus Methylumidiphilus sp. | reverse complement strand
AAAGCGGCGGTTTGTGCGCCGCTCGGCCCATGGCAAGCGGCGCTTTGTCGTCGGCCTAGCGCGGCTTATCAATGATCTGTCCCAGGAATCCCCCCACCCGCTGGACGACGCCGCGCCCAGTGGCATGGCCGAAGTTGGATTGCCATTGCAGGAAGAGGACGACATCGACGAAGTCGAAATCGTCCTCGACCAGTCCGGCGGCACCGGACGGGATGTCATCTGGGCCAAGGACAAGGGTGGCCCAGGCGGGATGGCCGCAGGCGGCGTCCAGAGGGGCGCGGCGGAAGGCGCGGCCAACGTGGAGCTGATCGGCTCCATGCTAAACCTGAGCGCCGGCGGCTATTGCCTGCAATGGCTGAACGCCTCGGTCGACGGTGCGCGGGTCGGCGAACTGATCGGGCTGTACGAAGACGAAAGGCGCATCCATCTGGGGCTGATGCGCTGGCTGCACCACAAGGCCAAATTGGAGCTGGTGATCGGCGTGCAATTGCTGTCGCCGGTGGTCGAGGCCGTGGACATTGAAACCGGCGCCGAGGCCGACAGTCTGCCGCGCGGCCTGTACCTGTTCGCCAACGCCCGGCTCGGCCAGCCGGCCAGCCTCTTGTGCGGGCCGGGCATGCTGAAGCCGGGGCACGATATCGTGCTGCGCAGCAAAGTCGGCGAGCGCCTGCCTTTCCATTTGGAGCAGTTGCTGAGCGCGACGCTGTCGTTCCAATTGTTCAGCCTCTCCGGGCCGACGGCGACCGACGCCTAGCCGAACCGCCGCAGCAACACCCAGGCCAGCGCCCAGCCGAAGCCGGCCAGACCCAGCGCGCCGGCCAAAGCCTGCCTGCGGTAGCCGGCGATGATTTCAGCCTCCGGCTTGGCCGACAAAATATAAGGCCGTCCGTGCGGCGGCTTGCGCAACACATTCGTCTCTGGCTGCTGCTGGCGCGCCTGCCATGTCGCCATCACCTCCTGCTCCGCCGCCTGCCGCGCCGCCTCCCATTCCCGCATGTCGATTTTCCCGTCGCGGTTGCGGTCAAAGCGCCGCAGCAGGCAGGCCGGGTCGCGTTTCCAGATCACCAGCAAGTCGCCGGTCGCCTCGCTGATGCCGGCCGTCTCTTGCCCGCCCGCCCCGCTGAACTGGCCGATGGCATAGACCGGATCGCCGTCGTGCAGCCGGCATTCGGTGTAGCGGTAGGCGCCAAAGGAAAACAGCCGGAACCAAAAACCAGTGGCCTTGGGCGTGTGCAGCGGGCGCGCCGAGTCGCCGCGCCAACACAGCCTGACCGAGGGCGTCACCTCCGCCCCGTCGGGATCGACGACACACACCCCGGTGCCGTCGTCCAAATGGAAAATCGCCTCGCTGACCCCGGCATCGACCGCGCTCCAACGGCCCTCGTCGCCGTCGGCGTTGCGGCCGGTCTGCTCCACCGCATAGCGGTACCAGACGCAAGGCATCCCGCTCAACGGCGCATATACCGGCTCGCCGGGCATCATCCGGGCGCGGCCCTCCAGTTCCACATAGCCCTGCGCCGCCGAGCGCAGCTTGGCGGTCGGCATGTCGGCGAGCAGCCGGGCGCGGTAGACGGCGCGCAACCAGATAGTGGCGCAGCCACCAGCGCACAACGCCAGCGCCAAGAGACCTGCCGAAAACTGCAAGGCCGAGGCTTCGCGGACGACGGCGGCGACAACGGCAAAAAACGGCGCGGACACAGGCGTTCAGCCGAACAAGGCGCGGATATCGACATCGGCGGTTTCCGCCGCGTCGAATTCCAGCAGGTCGGCGCTCTCAAACGCGAACAGGCGGGCGACAATCACATCGGGAAACTGCTCCAGCCGCACATTGTTGGCGTTGACCACCTCGTTGTAATACTCGCGGCGGTCGGCGATGGCGTTCTCCAGCCCGCTGATGCGCGCCTCCAGGTTGCGGAACGCGCCGCTGGCCTGCAACTGCGGGCACGCCCCGGCCACCGCGAACAAATTGGACAACCCGCGCCGCAGCCGCCCCTCCGCCGCGCCCAGCACCGCCATGTCGCCGGACTTCCGCGCCGCGTACACCCCGGCGCGGGCCAGCATGATCTGCTCCAAGGTCTGCCTCTCGTGCGCCATGAACTGCCGGCAGGTCTCCACCAGCTTCGGCAGCTCGTCGTGGCGCTGCTTCAGCAGCACGTCAATGTTCGACCAGGCTTTTGCGGTATCATGTTTCAGGCTGACCAGCCGGTTGTAGAGAACCGCGACATACAAGCCCGCCATGGCCGAAAGGCCAAGCAGGACAACACCAGCGAAAATCATGGGCAGACTCCTAGAATTGGGCAACCCGTGGATTATAGATGCCCGCGCCGCCAAGGCGCGGCCAAACTTGACTCAAGAGTGCTGAAAATCGATGGCCATCAGGGCATACCAAGGCAAAACCCCGCATATCGGCAAAGACGTGTTCATCGACGACACCGCGTTGGTGGTCGGCGATGTCAGCTTAGGCGACGACGCCTCCATCTGGCCGATGGCCGTGCTGCGCGGCGACGTCAACCGCATCGAAGTCGGCGCCCGCAGCAACATCCAAGACGGCTCGGTGCTGCACGTCACCCACGACGGCGAACACGTCCCCGGCGGCTTCGCGCTGTACGTCGGCGAGGATGTCACCGTCGGCCACCGCGTCGTGCTGCACGGCTGCCGCGTCGGCGACCGCTGCCTGATCGGCATGGGCGCCGTCGTCATGGACGGCGCGGTGATTGAAGACGACGTGATCGTGGGGGCCGGCAGCCTCGTGCCGCCGGGGCGGACGCTGGAGTCCGGCTTCCTCTATGTCGGCGTCCCGGCCAAACGCGCCCGCCCGCTGACCGACCAAGACCTGGCCTTCCTGCGCTACTCCGCCACGCATTACTGCCTGCTCAAAGACGCCCACCGCGACGCCTAAGGAAGCTCTGAATAAGCCCCCTCGCCCTGTGGGGAGAGGGTTAGGGTGAGGGGGCAAAGACTTAATCAAAGCTTTCCTAAACGCTCCTAGACCAGAAACCACCATGCACGCCGAAATCATCAGCATAGGCAGCGAAATCCTGCTGGGCGAAATCATCGACACCAACTCCGCCGCTATCGCCAAAAAGCTGCACAGCGTCGGCCTGCCGACTTGGCACTTCTCCAGCGTCGGCGACCACCTCGACCGCATCGTCGAGGCGCTAAGGCTGGGGCTGTCGCGCTCGGATCTAATCATCACCACCGGCGGACTGGGGCCGACGGTGGACGACATGACCCGGCAGGCCATCGCCAACGCAGTCGGCCAGCCCTTGGAATTCGACGCCGAGTTGCTGGCGCAAATTGAGGAACGCTTCCGCCGCTGGGGGCGGACGATGACCGCCAACAACCGCCAGCAAGCCTACCGCCCGCAAGACTCCATCCCCATCGCCAACCCAGTCGGCACCGCGCCCTGCTTCATCGTCGAACACAAGGGCCACGCCCTCGTTTGCCTGCCCGGCGTGCCGCGTGAAATGGAATACCTGCTGGAACACGCCGTGCTGCCGTTCGCCCGCCAACGCTTCGGCCTGACCGGCGTTATAAAAAGCCGGGCGCTGAACGTCGCCGGCATCGGCGAAAGCCAAGTGGACGCGCTGGTCGGCGACTTGGAACAACTGCACAACCCGGCGGTGGGCCTGAACGCCCACTCCGGCGTCGTCGTCGTCCGCATCACCGCCACCGCCGCCAGCCCCGCCGAAGCCGACGCGCTGATTGCCCCGGTCGAAGCGGCGGCGCGTGAACGCCTAGGCGACAGCGTGTTCGGCACCGACGAAGACACCCTGGCCGGCGCGGTGCTGGCGCTGCTCAACCAGCGCGGCGAAACGCTGGCGGTGGCCGAATGCGGCACAGCCGGCCGGCTGGCCGGCAAACTGGCGGCGGCCGGCAACGCCGCGTTCCAAGGCGGTCGCATGCTGGCGACACCCGCCGGCACACCGCAAGACTGGGCCAGGCAAGCCGCCGCCGAAGCGCAAGCCGACTGGGGCTTGGCCTGCGCCATCACCGGCGGCGACGGGGAAATAGGGCTGGAAGTGGCATACAGCCACGGCGACCACGGCGAATCCCAGCGCCGAGGCTTCGGCGGGCATCAAGCCCTAGCCCCGGAATGGTCGGCGAATGTGGCTTTGGATAAGTTGCGGCGGGCGCTGATGGCCGAGGCGCGGATTAAGCCGTAGCGCCGCATCCGTAGCGCCGGCATCCGTAGCGCCGGCATCCCTGCCGGCCCATGCCGCGACGACAAAGCGCAGTCCCGCCGTCGCCCGGCTTGACGCAAAGGCCGGCAGGGATGCCGGCG
>JBJSYU010000497.1:0-6321 GCA_046089945.1 Candidatus Methylumidiphilus sp. | reverse complement strand
AGCTGGCGATGCCCAACGCGCTGCGCGCGGCGCGCATCGCGCTGTCCGACTCGACCAGCCTGATGGTGCTGTACGAAATCCTCGGCAACGCCAAAAAATTCCACCCCAGCCATATGCCAGCCGTCGAATGCGCCGTCACCGCCCTGGCCGGCAACCGCGTCTGTGTCAGCCTCAGCGACGACGGCCTGCACCTGTCGCCGCAGCAATTGTCGCGGGCGTTCATGCCTTACCAGCAAATCGAAAAACACTCGACCGGCGCGATACCCGGCATGGGGCTGGGGCTGTCGCGGGTCGCCATCCTGGTGTTGCAGGCGGGCGGGCAAATCCACATGCGCAACCGCGAGGACAAGGTGGGCATCACGGTCGAGATGGAATTGCCCATTGCCTGATGACCGGCGGCGGGCTTATGAAGGAAACGCTGGATAAGCCCCCTCGCCCCGTGGGGAGAGGGCGGAGACATGGGTAAGTGGTCTAAATAAAAAATGGACACCTCGATGGGTGGATAATGAACCATCTTATGAGGGGTGACGAATGACTGTGGTGGTCAAGTTTTATTTGCCTGTCTGACAGCGTTCGTAGGCATTGGGCGGCAGGCGGCCCAATGTGGAGTCAGGCGTCGCTGGAAAACAAAGCCGAGCCTGCTGGCGATGGCGGGATGTTTTCCATGCCCCTGCGTAGCCGAGGCGCCGGGCGGGTTTCCGCAGGAAACCTGCAAGGTGCGACGAACGGCGTAGAGTCATTGTGGTAGCCATGGCGAGAGGCAGGCGGAGCGCAGGCGGAGTCTCGATGGCGTGGCGGACGCAGGACGGCGCAGGCCGCCCGCAGGGCATGGCGGTGCCTTGGCGGAAGCTGAAACCTGTTGGAACAGGTTTCAGAATCGACCGCCCGGCACTCCCCTTCTGCTCAAGCACCGCCTCAACGTCGAGCAGTTCGGCGGCGAGCTGCCGGACTCCCTGCGCCAGGAGTTCCACGCCAATATCCTCACCGCCAACCTCGCCTACGTGCTGGCGGGGCTGCGCCTGTTCCGCTGGCTGCTTCGCCAAGCGGCCCAAGACCCCGTACAGCCCAAAGCCGCGACGGCAGTACAGGTGAGCCTTAAATTAACGGCATTGGCTGTAAGCCCCGTTGCGCCAACTATTGCGGTATGCCCCGGCTCGCTCGGCAGAGTATCTGGCGCAGCGCGTGGGCAGACGATAGATCCGTCTGCCCACCCTACCGGACTATGGATTTGTCGGTAATCTTGCGGATAGCATGCAAGCCTGGTATGACATTCGCCATTATAAACTGGGCCGATGGCGTCTAGCCGATGAGTCTGTCGTATTCATCATGATGACCGATCCATACCCAGGTGAAATCGGCACCGTCTTCAAGCGCCAGAGCCCGGTGGCTTCGGCCCACTCGCGCTGACCAGTATTCGCCAACCTTTTTGAATTGCAACGAAGGATGGGCTTTGTTCTGCTTGAGCAGCGCGAAATTCTTTTTGGCGAGCTCTTGCACCGACTCTGGCAAGGCATCGAAGCGGCTCCAGAATTGCGGCGTTGTGCGATGCACTTATAATGCCTTGAGTGTGCCGGCGGCCTTCGCTTCCATGGCTTCCCATTTCAGGAAATCAAGCTTGCCTGCGGCGGAATCCTCGGCAATTTGCCTATCCCAATCCTCCCAGTCCCTAGCTTCGATCCATTCCCTGAGTTTCGCAAAGTCTTGTTTGGGCAGGGAGGCTATTTCGGTTTGAATGTGTTCTAGCGGGGTCATAGGGTAATCGCCTCTTTTGGATGCTCTGGTTTGGGTGTTTGAGTAGCGGGGGGGCTTGCAATGTCCAAAGCAGGCTTTGGACTCCAAAATTTTTTGCTTTAGCTAATGGCTTTGCGCCGCATCCTACGAACAGGGTAACAATACATTCGCAACCCAGCCTACGCGACTCGCAGTGGCGCAACATCGTCTGAGGTAAGCAGCGAGGCACCTAGACTATTAAGAGCTCGGTTTAGGTCGTTGACTGATAGCTGCAAAGGGGCTGTAATTTCTATCCCAATCGGTTTTCCGTCTGCCGTATAATCAATTATCATCCCTGGTTCGGCCCTTGAGGTTCGGTGGCTTTTGTCTGGCGTCGCTCGCGGAAGATACAGATAGGCGGCGATTGGGTGTCCATGACAATAGGTAACTTCGAGATAAGGTGCTTTCATTTTATTTGCTTCACACGGGGCATGGGTTTACTATTGCTCGCGTTCGGCAGAGTATCTGGCGCTAGTCGGCTAGTGCTAAATCATGTTCTTCGGCATATTTACGAAGCGCACGATTGACCGCTTCTGAATTCGGAAAGATCCTATGTAATTCAGGCTCTATAATTGCAATATTGGTTCCTTCCCGGTAACGGGCTGCATATTTACCCCGCTCTCCCGACTTAATCAAGTCAGCGGAATATTCAGTTCTCAGCGTATCTTCTTCATCATTGCTCATAAGCTTTTCGCTCCTGACGTGTCATGCGCCGCGCAGAAATAAGTCGGACAATGTTTGATCTTTCAGTGTAGGAAACAACAAGAAAAGTGCCTTTTGAGGAGACACCAAAAAGCTACAAGGATATTTCGTAGGATGCGCATCGCGCACCATTCATGATGTTCGTGCGCATCTCGATTGATGCGCCTCCTTCGTCGGCACATCCTATGGCCCTATTACTCGCGTGCGGCAGAGTATCTGGCGCAGCGCGTGGGCAGACGATAGAGCCGTCTGCCCACCCTACCGGACTACACCAATCAATATCGCTGAAATGTCATTCATTTCAATAACCATAATTACATTGATTTAAACAGTGAATGTCTGGTAAGCAGTGCGCGAGGCGAACCCATCTAGCGAGTATAGTCATTGTTACCAAGCGCCAACAACAGATTTTCCAGTTAATGAGATCAAATTTTGATTACCTTTGCCGTCTGAAATTTGAATATGCTTGGCCATATTTTTAGGAGGTTTTTTATACCAATTAATACATATATCTTCTAAATCTAAATATGCTTTACTTGATAATAAATACTGCATGCGATTGTTTGTCATTTCTGTGCTTATATTAAAATAATAATCACCTTTTTTTTGTAGGCCATCTACAGCCCCCGCCATTTTTGATAGAGGCTTTTGCATCATCTTCGGTTTACATGAAAAGCTTTGACCTGACCGCTTTAGTAAATCGGGAAAATTTGGTGCCATAAAATCAATAAAATAATCTTCCGCCAATATCCAACAATGAAATCCTGTAGGACTAGCAATAAGATTGGAATTATATATTTGACCAAAGCACAAGACATTCTCCTCGCCGCCTAAGTGGTACATACATGTTCCCGCGACAGCTTTGGCATCAATTTTATAATGCTTTTCCAAAATACTGGCACCGTAAAATGCAAAGAATGTACAAGCTGCTGTTGGATCTGCGTCTTCATTTAAGATAATTGTGTTAATTGTTTTGTAAATGCGGTCATAATCCTGCATCTTAACTTTCATTAAATATCACTCCTTATATATGCCTAACATGCTTTTGGCTTCAGGCGCAAAGCCAATTCTGGACATGCAATTTATCTGACACACCACAAAAAGTCAACGTTGAAATGTACCCCTGAAAGCCGCAGAATACGCAGTTGAATCTGACTTGAGGTTTTGCGCACTAAACGCTCCAGCTATATCCATCCGCAAGTGGCAAAGAAAAGCCTTAGCGTACCCCCTAATGCACCGCCTATGAATGCCCTTGCATTCGGCAAAATACGCAAGCCCATCGGCCTGCCTTCGCGCTCGTGCCATTCTAAACCGCACTTCCCGCTGCGTCCAAAGCCACGCCGCCCAGCCCCACCCCAAAAGCCCCCAACAGAATTTGTCTGTGACTGCGCAGGGCTTGCGCCCTTATAATTCACCATCTTTTTCTTAAACGCCCGCTGACTGACCTTGCCAAACATCATCTCCGCTTTGCTGCCTCCCGTCCTCGCCTGCTTGGTGTCCGTTGTGTTGATTGCCGTGTTGCTGCGCGGGGGGCGGGGCTTGCCGATGGATCATCCGAACGCGCGTTCGCTGCACGAGAGGCCGATTCCGCGCGCCGGGGGGGTGGGCATTATGGCCGGGGTGGCTTGTGGCTGGGCTTGGTTTTGGCCGCAGGGCTTGTGGCCGGTGCTGGGTTTGGCGCTGGCGCTGGCGGGTTTGTCGTTGCTGGATGATTTTCGCGGGCTGTCGGCGCGGTTGCGCTTGGCCGCGCAGTTGGCGGCGGCTTTGGCCTGGGTGGTTTGGCAGCCGGCTTGGCCGGGCGGCGCGCTGGGCGCGGTGCTGGCGGTGTTGGCCTTGGCGTGGATGGCGAATTTGTACAATTTCATGGACGGGGCCAATGGCTTGGCCGGGGGCATGGCGGTGTTTGGCTTCGGGGCTTATGCGCTGGCGGCGGGGCAGGGCGGGGCGGCGGAGTTGGCGCTGGCGGCGGCGTGTGTGGCGGCGGCGGCGGGCGGTTTTTTGTGGTTTAACTTTGATCCGGCGCGGATTTTCATGGGCGATGTCGGTTCGGTGCCGCTGGGCTTTATCGCCGCCGCGCTGGGCTTGGCCGGTTGGCGTGGCGGGGTGTGGCCGTTGGCGTTTCCGCTGTTGGTGTTTTCGCCGTTTATCGTGGACGCCAGCGTGACTTTGGCGAAACGGCTGCTGCGCGGGGAGAAGTTTTGGCAGGCGCACCGCGAGCATTATTATCAGCGCTTGATCCGCATGGGGCTGGGCCACCGCCGCGCCGCGCTGGCGGAATATGCGTTGATGCTGGCTTGCGGCTTGAGCGCGTTGTGGCTGCGCGAGGCGTCGGCGGCGGCGCAGGCGGGTTGGGTGCTGGCGTGGGCGCTGGTTTATTTTGGTCTGGCGCGGTCGGTGGATCAAGCCTGGAAACGGCATAATGTTGAGGCTTGCGTTGATTAACTCCCGCACGATTTTTGTTTTGTTGCACGATGCCCTCGTCGCGGCGCTGGCTTGGTATTTGGCGTATCTGCTGCGCTTTAACTTCGATATTCCAGAGGTTTACGCCAAGCTGATGCTGCGGACGCTGGGGCTGGCGCTGCCGGTGGCGGTCGCCACGTTTTGGCTGTTTGGCTTGTACCGTGGCATGTGGCGGTTTTCCAGCCTGCCGGATTTGAAGCGGATTTTGCTGGCGGTGGGCTGTGTGGCGCTGGCGGTGCCGACCGGTTTGCATATGACGCATTTAATGGGGCAGTCGCCGCGCTCGGTGTTTGTGCTGTGGCCGATGCTGCTGGTGTTGCTGATGGGCGGCAGTCGTTTTGTTTACCGTTCGTTTAAGGACGGCCATTTGTTGACCTTCCAATCGGCCACGGCCAGCCCGGTGATTGTGATGGGGGCGGGGGCGGCCGCTTCGATGCTGTTGCGCGATTTGGTCGGCAATCCGAGTTGGCGGGTGGTGGGTTTATTGGACGATGATCCGAACAAGCTCGGCCGCCATTTGTTTGGCGTCCGCGTGTTGGGCGCATTGCACGATGTCGGCGAGATGGCGCGGCGGCTGGAGGTTGCGCAGGTGATTATCGCCATGCCTTCGGCTTCGTCGGGCGAGCGGCGGCGGGCGATGGAGTTGGCGACGGATAATAATTTGGCGGTGCTGACGGTGCCGGGTTTCGATGATTTGTTGTCCGGCAAGGTGTCGGTGTCGCAAATCCGCAAGGTCGAGTTGGATGATTTGCTGGGCCGCAAGCCGGTGCATTTGGATATCGGCGGGCTGCAAGGTTTGTTGACGGATAAGGTGGTGATGGTCAGCGGCGCGGCCGGTTCGATTGGTTCGGAGATTTGCCGGCAAGTCGCGGCTTTTAAGCCGAGCCGGCTGATTTTCTTCGATGCCAATGAGTTTGGCATGTATAAGCTGGAACAGGAGTTTCTGGCGCGGTTTCCTGAGGTGGAATTGGTGTGCGCTGTCGGGGATATCCGCGACGCCGAGCGCGTCGGGCAGATTCTTAAGCGTTATCCACCAATGACGGTATTTCATGCCGCCGCTTATAAGCATGTGCCGCTGATGGAAACCACTAATATTGGCGAGGCGTTGAAGAATAATGTTTTTGGCACCTATACCTTGGCGCAAGCCTGTATTGCGGCGGGTGTGCGCAAGTTTGTGATGGTGTCCACGGATAAGGCGGTGAATCCGACCAATGTCATGGGGGCGAGTAAACGGTTGGCGGAAATGGTGTGCCAAACTTTGCAGCAGGATACGCCGACCTGTTTTGAGATGGTGCGCTTTGGCAATGTGTTGGGCAGCACCGGCAGCGTGATTCCGAAGTTCCGCGAACAGATTGCCCGTGGCGGGCCGGTGACGGTGACGCACCCGGA
>JBJSYU010000496.1:0-10593 GCA_046089945.1 Candidatus Methylumidiphilus sp. | reverse complement strand
CCGCTCGCGCAAGGTCTAGGTGGGCGTGTCGTCGGCGGTTTCCTCGGCGCCGGCAAAACTGGCGGGTTTGCCGAGACAGCTTATCAGCGGGGTGGTCATCATCGTGGTAATCAGCGCCATGAACACCATCATCGTGAACAGGGCCGGGGTGATGATGCCGTCTTGCAGGCCGATGGTGAGCAGCACCAATTCCACAGTGCCGCGCGCGTTCATCAAAATGCCCAACGCGCTGGCCTCGCGCCAGCCGACGCCGACGAGGCGGGCGGCGACCAACGAGCCGCCGAGCTTGCCCAACACCGCGACCAAGATAATCAGCCCGGCCAAGCCATATTCGGCGGGCGTCGCCAGCAGGCCGAGGTTGGCGCGCAGGCCGGTGATGGCAAAAAACAGCGGCAGCAGCAGCACCGACATCAAGTCTTCAAAACGCGCCCGGACTTCGGCGCGCAGGCGGATGTCGCGGGGCATCGCCAAGCCGGCCACGAAAGCGCCAAAAATCGCATGCAACTGCAAGATTTCCATGGCCAAGGCCGACAGGATAATCAGCAGCAACACCAGCACCAAGTCGTTGTGGCCGAATTGGGCGGCGGTGGCGGCCTGCCGGGCCTGCCATTGCGCAGTCAAGATCCGGTGGACGACGAAAAACATGAAGGCTAAAAACACCGCCGCGCCAGCTAAGGTGTGCCAAAGCGTGGACCAGGCCCCGCCGGTTTCGCGCTCCATCGCCACGATGGCGGCCAGCATACCCCAGGCGGTGGCGTCCGCCGTCGCCGCACAGGCGATCACATTCGCGCCAAGCAGGGTGTGGAACAGGCCGCGCTCGGCCAGGATGCGCGCCAGCACCGGCAGCGCCGTCACGCTCATGGCGCAGCCTAGAAACAGCGCGAACTCCATAAAACTCGTCTGCGGGGTGGAGTAGTCGTGGTATAGGTACAGCGCCAGCGTGACCCCGCCTAACATCGGCAAGGCGATGCCGGCATGGCTGACCACCAGCATCCGCCACACGCGGACGCGGGTGCGCTTGAAGTCGATCTCCAGCCCGGTCAGGAACATGAACAAAATCAGGCCGATCTGGCTCAGCCCGCTGTGGAAGCGGATCGAGCCGGTCGGGAACAGCAGGTCGTACACCTCAGGCCAGCACAGCCCCAGCAAAGACGGGCCTAAGATCAGCCCTGCCAAAATCTCGCCCACCACCCGTGGCTGGCCGACATGGCGCATCAACGCCCCCAAGCCATGGGCGACCATCAGGATCACGGCAAGTTGGGCGAGAAACACCGACAGCTTGAGCAGCGCCTGGTCGGGGGCAATCGCCTTGTAGGTAAACGGCAGTCCCACCGGGGCCGTGAGGTCTTCCCCCAGCGCCAAGACCGCGATCACTGCGATGATGGGCGCGACCACCAAGGCGATGTACGCCAGTGAAATTTTCCGCGATTGCTGAGTGTGCATGGGCTGACTGCGAGAGGTGTGGGATTGGGGCGGGGCAATGATTTTATCAATAAAGCCGTCCTAATGGCTGTCGGCGTTTACAATACAGGCTTTTGCGACAAAACCCCATGCGACCCGTAGAACTCCTTTCCCCCGCCGGCACGTTGAAAAACATGCGTTACGCCTATGCCTACGGCGCCGACGCGGTCTATGCCGGCCAGCCGCGCTACAGCCTCAGAGTGCGCAACAACGACTTCCTCGAAGCCAACCTCGCCATCGGCATCGCCGAGGCGCGCACCTTGCGCAAGAAGTTTTACTTGGCGGTCAATGTCTTGCCGCACAACAGCAAGCTGAAAACCTTCATCAAAGACATCGGTCGGATTGTCGAAATGGGGCCGGACGCGCTGATTATGGCCGACCCTGGCTTGATCTTGCTGGCCCGCGAAGCCTGGCCTGAGATCCCGATCCATTTGTCGGTGCAGGCCAACACCATGAATTGGGCGTCGGTGAAATTCTGGCAATCGGTGGGTTTGGCGCGGATTATCCTGTCGCGTGAATTGTCGCTCGATGAAATCGCCGAAATCCGCCAGCAATGCCCGGACATGGAATTGGAAACCTTTGTCCATGGCGCCTTGTGCATCGCCTATTCCGGGCGCTGCTTGTTGTCCGGGTATTTCAACCACCGCGACCCCAACCAAGGCACATGCACCAATTCCTGCCGCTGGAAATACGCCACGACGCCCGCGCAGGAAAATGCCGAAGGGGATTTTGTGTTGCCGGAGAAACTCGGCATTTCCCTGTCCGAATTGAACAAAGCCGACTGCGGCGGGGCCGAGCGCCATCCCTTGGCTGACCAAGTATACCTATTGGAAGAGGAAAACCGCCCCGGCGAGTACATGCCGGTGATGGAAGACGAACACGGCACCTATATCATGAACTCCAAAGACCTGCGGGCGGTGGAGCATGTACGCCGATTGATTGAGATTGGCGTGGACAGCCTGAAAATCGAAGGCCGCACCAAATCGCATTATTATGTCGCCCGCACCGCGCAAGTCTACCGCCAAGCCATCGACGACGCGCTCGCCGGGCGGGCGTTCGATCCGCAGTTATTGGGCGTATTGGAAAACCTCGCCCAACGCGGCTACACCGACGGCTTTTACCAGCGCCACCACACCCACGAACAGCAAAACTATATCCGGGGCTATTCGCAAAGCCACCAGCAGCAGTTTGTCGGCGAAATCACTGGCTACGATGCGGAACGCGGCCTAGCGGAGGTTTTGGTGAAAAACAAATTCGCCGTCGGCGACAAACTGGAATTGATCCTGCCGCAAGGCAATCAGGATATTGTGTTGGCGGGTATGCTCGACAAACACGGTGAACCCTTGCAAGAAGCCCCCGGCGGCGGCTGGGAAGTGCAAGTCCCGCTACCAGTGGCGACCGCCGACCGGGGGCTGTTGGCGAAATACCTCTGAGTCTGGCGCATGGCTTAGTTGTGCCGTGCAAAACGCGGATTGGCTATCGGCTCTATGCCCAATTTGCGCAACTTCGCCGCTGCCCTGGGACTGCCGGTTTTTGTCCACAGATCATATACCCGAAGCGTGTCCTGCGGCGATGTCAATTGGCTGCGCTCGCCGACCGCGTCCAGCACATCGACAAATAGCTGGAATTTTGCCGACAGTTCCGCATACACCCCGCGCAAGGCGCGTAAGCGCCAAGCGCCTTCGGCCATGTCGGACAGATAAGAAAACGCGCTCCCGCCCATGCCGATGTAATAATCCACATCCACGGCTTTGCGGCTTAAGCTGCCGGAGAAAATCCCACCGATCAAGAGTGCCGTGTCGCCGAGTCGGCGCAGCAAATCTTGGCGCACCGCCATATCCTGCGTAACCGCTGCCTGCGCATACAGCAGCGCCAATGGCGGTATCATCGGGCCGTCGGGCGTCGCCGCAAACAGGTTTTCGGTGCGCGAGAAGTGTGTCAATACATTCACCAAGTAATACGCCGTCTCCTCCTCCGCCTCCACGTTTTGATCGGCCATAGCCGCCGCCAAGGTCTGCCGGAAATGCTCTTTGACATTCATGTCGGTGATAATACGCGCTGAGTTTTGTGCTGCGGACAACATGGCTGATGCTCCAAATGCGTTTAGGGATTTTTAATCCAGCAACATTGATGCCGGTATGCTCCCCAAGGCCAATCCGTGCGCCCTTGCCTAGTGTGTGCTGCTGTGCCAGCAACCTCTGGCCATCCACTGTTGGCAGAGCAACAGACGCCGGCCCGATACCAAAACCGTAGCGTGTTTGGTTCAAAACATAGTCCGAAAAATTCTTAAGCCGTGCTTGAAACACAGCCCACAGTTGGCTAAATTAGCAGCACAGCACGAAGAGTGCTAATCCTTAAGCCTGTCACCCTAAACCCTTAAATTGAGTCAGGAGCAAACCATGGCTATTCCTGTGCGTCCCTTGCATGACCGCTTGTTGGTCAAGCGTTGGGAAGAAGAGCAAACCACGCCCGGCGGCATTGTCATCCCCGATGCGGCCAAAGAAAAACCCGTCAAAGGCGAGGTATTGGCAATCGGTTCCGGCAAGCCTTTGGACAACGGTCAAACCCGCCCGCTGGCGGTGCAAGTCGGCGACAAAGTGCTGTTCGGCAAGTATGCCGGCAATGAAGTCAAAATCGACGGCATCGATTATCTGGTGCTGCGCGAGGATGATGTCATCGCCGTGTTTGCATCGTAACGCCCGCGCTTAAAATCCCACAACCGGGATGGCCCCGCGCATCCCTGCCCATTACCTTATATTGGAGTCGCACCATGGCAGCAAAAGAAATCCGCTTTTCCGAAGACGCCCGCCAACGCTTATTGGCCGGCGTGAACATACTGGCCGACGCGGTCAAGCAGACCTTGGGGCCGAAAGGCCGCAACGTCGTGCTGGAGCGCAGCTTCGGCGCGCCGACCGTGACCAAAGACGGCGTGTCGGTCGCCAAGGAAATTGAACTCAAAGACCGCTTCGAGAACATCGGCGCACAATTGGTGAAAGAAGTCGCCTCGAAAACCTCCGACGTGGCCGGCGACGGCACCACGACGGCGACGGTGCTGGCCCAGGCCATCGTCCGCGAAGGCTTGAAGTCGGTCGCGGCCGGCGCCAACCCGCTGGACATCAAGCGCGGCATCGACCAGGCCGTGATTGTCGCGGTGGCAGAACTGAAAAAGCTGTCGCGGCCCAGCACCGACAGCAAGTCGATTGCCCAAGTCGGCTCGATTTCCGCCAACTCCGACGAGGCGATTGGGCAGATCATCGCCGACGCGGTGGAGAAAGTCGGCAAGGAAGGCGTGATTACCGTTGAAGAAGGTTCCGGCCTGCAAAACGAACTGGAAATCGTCGAAGGCTTGCAGTTCGACCGTGGCTACTTGTCGCCATATTTCATCAACAGCCAAGAGACGCAGACGGTTGAACTGGACAACCCGTTCATCCTGATTTTCGACAAGAAAATCTCCAACATCCGCGACTTGCTGCCGCTTTTGGAGAAAGTCGCCAAGTCCGGCCGCGCCCTTTTGATTATCGCCGAGGACGTGGAAGGCGAGGCGCTGGCGACCTTGGTCGTCAACACCTTGCGCGGCATTGTCAAAGTCGCGGCGGTGAAAGCCCCCGGCTTCGGCGACCGCCGCAAAGCCCTGCTGGAAGACATCGCCATTTTGACCGGCGGCCGGCTGATTACCGAAGAACTGGGCCTGAGCCTGGAAAAAGCCGAGTTGTCCGACTTGGGCCATGCCAAGAAAGTGCAGATTTCCAAGGAGAACACCACCGTCGTCGATGGCGCCGGCGAGGCCGACAAGATCAAAGCCCGCGTCGCGCAAATCCGCACCCAGATCGAGGAGGCGACCTCCGACTATGACAAGGAGAAGCTGCAAGAGCGCGTCGCCAAACTGGCCGGCGGCGTCGCTGTCGTCAAAGTCGGCGCGGCGACCGAAGTCGAAGTGAAGGAGAAAAAGGCCCGTGTCGAAGACGCGCTGCACGCCACCCGCGCGGCCATCGAAGAAGGCATCGTGCCGGGCGGCGGCGTCGCGCTGATCCGCGCCCAGGCGGCGTTGAAAGGCTTGCAGGGCAAGAACCACGACCAGACCGTCGGCATTGCGATCCTGCGCCGCGCCATCGAAGAGCCGCTGCGGCAGATCGTCGCCAACGCCGGCGAAGAGGCTTCCGTCATCGTCAACAAAGTGCAGGAAGGCGAAGGCGCGTTCGGCTACGACGCCGCCACCGGCCAATATGGCGACTTGATCGAACTCGGCATCCTCGACCCGACCAAAGTCACCCGCTCCGCGCTGCAAAACGCCGCCTCGATTGCCAGCCTGCTGCTGACCACCGAAGCCATCGTCGCCGAGATTCCGAAGGAGGACAAAGGCCCGGCGCTGCCCGGCGGGCCGGGCGGCGGTTACGGAGACTTCTAAGCCAGCGTTTTCCGCTTGACGCAAAAAAGCCCCGCCAGTGATGGCGGGGCTTTTTTTTAATCCCAGTGCGTGTCGCGTACAACTTCCAATGCAAATAAGGATTTCAGAAAGGCTGGATAGTCGGCTAGGGTGCGCATCGCGCACCATTTACGATGCGGGATACTCCAGTGGGTTTTGGAATATTGTAGCCATATTCCAGTTTTGTAAGGTGTTGAACATCCGTTAAGCGGTGCGCGGTGCGCACCCTACATGACTGACGATAACACCGACGTTGATTGTTGCGACGGTATGGCTTATACTTCAAATGCCGTCGCGCATTAACCGGCGTCGCAAACGGTGCGCGGTGCGCACCCTACGGTTTATTGTTCTGGTTCCCAAGGTGTAGTCAAGAATCTGACGCAGAATCTTAGAAGTGTAAGCAGGATGAAACGAACAGGCTATGAAAGAACTTGAATTTGCATAAAAACTTAAGTAGTTAATATGATATTTCATCCACTCACAAACATTCGAAGGCATCCAACAGAGGAGTGGGATGTTGCCTTTTCTCAAATGGACGAACTTTATGCCGACTTCGAAGCGCTAGAATTATCAAAACTTGCATCATCAAGGATTCGGGCATATCGAGATGCATTCACTTGGCTATCGTCAATGATGAAAGGAAAAAACTTGAAAAATGGCAAGGACAAGACACATTTAGCTAATGCCGAGAAGATGCTTCATGCTATAGTTGAATTCCATCAAATCCGCACCATTGTAGAAGCATCTCGCATTTCAGCTAATTCTGAATCTTGGCGCACACAGTTAAAGAGATTAATTTCTGGAACCCCCTTCCAGAAAAATCAAGCACAGCAAAATTCGGCTCGTGACTTTCAATTTGAGTCATATCTAGGTGCAGTATGTGAGCTGAGCGGGTATCAAGTAGTATTTGAAGAACCAGATTTAATGATTAGGGATAATTTAATACAGTTTGGACTAGCCGCTAAACGCCCTAAAAATCCTCGCAAAATCGAAACCAATTATCGGAAAGCTGCTCGCCAAATTAAGCATTCTGGTTCTCCTGGATTAATAGCATTGGATTTATCAATGGCTCTTTATTGCGATAAGTGCATTAATACAAACGAACTTGAAGGCGCGACAGCATTTGTAGAACTCGCAATAGATCACTTCAGGGAGTCAAGTCAGCATTGGCTTCAGGCAAGTTACAGAGATAGTCAGATTTTTGGAGTGCTTATTACACTTCACCTACCGGTTTTAAAATTTGGTCATGCAGTCGCCGCCCAGCTTGCTTCTGCAACACGTTGGGAGCTTATTCTAAACTGTGAGCCAACTGATCCGCGATTCCAATGGGGAATTGACTTTGCAAGTCGATGTGAGCAAGGATTATTTGGGCCTAGAAAGCCCAATGAATTCGAATAAAATGAATAACCGCGTAGGATGCGCACCACGCACAATTAACAGATGCAGACAATACCACTGACGTTGATTGTTGCGACAATATCATGGATGTTTCAAATCCTGTCGCAATAACCGGCATCGCTAAAAGAGTTTTGAAACCATGCGCCTTATCATCCGCTATCGCACTAGCAGTAATAAAGTCACGGAACGTTTGATTTCGGATCTTGAAATTGCTCCACCAAGCACGGTATATGCATATTGCCATCTTAGGAATGAATGCCGTGAATTCCGTATTGAGAGAATCGAACATGCCGTTGATGCCGATACGGGCGAAATTATACCAGATGTCTGGCTTTATCTTGGACTTCCAAGTTTGAAGCCAAAACTACAAATGCCCGTATTTACCCTGGTGGCCACGCCAATGTCTACGAGCGAATCCATGAATCTGCGCAAAGCTGACAAAGATGCGCTTTTTAAGCCTTTTAGGCTACCCTGCATTATCAATGTGAAGAAACGTGAGCTTTTCACGCTGTTTGGAAATTGTTGCTTTCATTGCGGTTCAGACGTTAAACTCCAGATAGATCATCATATTCCCCAATTCTTAGGTGGTCGCATGGTTCCTGGGAATATCGTGATCTTATGCGCCAGTTGCAATGAGTTGAAATCTAAAGCCAATCCTTCCGACTTTTATACCTCGGCACAACTGGAAAAGCTTAAATCAATTCTGTTAGCACAACTTGAAATTTATAACTTTACCTTCAATTGGACTATTTGGAATCATGAACCTAAAGAATATTTGCTATCTCTAGGCGTTTCAGAGCAAGATGCCATCCGATGCGCAAAAGACCCCGGTTATGATCCTGAAAGACCATGGAAATCGGATGATTGATCGGATTTTATTCTGGTTATTCTGGTTCCCGATCCTTGTAGGGTGCGCATCGCGCACCATAACGAATGCCAAAGATTGTAAAAGGTGCGCGACCCCACCCACTTACGTTTCAACAACACCGAACCTTTCAAACGTTGCGGACGGGGTTGCAACTTCCGTCCAGCATTTGTGAGCATAAACAAATGCGCTCAATCAACAGGCTTATCCCCCCACCGTAACACTCACCACATCACTCCACTGCCCCACCTGCTCATCATGGTAACGGTAGATTGCCTTATATTTCCATACCGCGCTAGTGCCGGGGGCTGGGAGTGGGGCGGGGTCGTTGGTGTTGGGTTGGGTGTTGATGGTGAGGAATGTGAAGCCTTTGTCGTCGCCTCGGTCTACCCAGATTTCCAAGGCGTTGGCTTTGCCTTTTGTCCACGCGATGATGGGATGGCCGGCGGTGTTTTGGATGCTTAATATCGGCTTCCAGGTGCTGGGGTCGATGATTTGGGCGGTGCCGATAATCCACAGGTCTTGGCCGATGGCGGGGGTATATTTGGGATGGGTTTTCAGATGCGCCACCAAGCCGGATAGTCGGGGGATGATGCCGGGCGGCACGGCGGGCGGGACGGGTTCGGGCAGTGTGGGGGCAATCGGCCAGTCGCCCGAACCGGTGCCGCCGTCGCGCAAACTATTTTTCAAGGCGGTTAGGTGCTGGGCGTAGGCTTGCATGTGGTTCATGGCGTTGAGCACATGGCGGAACGCGGCGGCGTCGGCTTTCAGCGTGGCCAATGTGTCGGCGTTGACGTCCAACAGGTCGGTGTAGTGCGGCAGGGCGGCGGCGATGTGGTCGAGCAGTTCGGCCTTGCCGCTGTCGTCGGTGGGCATGTAGCTGGTAGTAGCCATAGGTTTCTTTTCCTTAGCGCTGTTGGGCGTTCTATGAGTAATACGCGAGGTTTGATGGGTGGTTTTGAGCGATTTTTGCGTGTTCGGCTGTTCTTAAAATGCGTTCGGCAAAGCTTGCTGAGCATTCAATCATTGCGGATGAGCGCTCGTCAATGCCTGACGCAGGCGCATCAACCATTGATGAGGGCTTGGCAGTGATTGCTGACTGCTCGGCAAGGGCTGCTAAGCGCTCTCCAGCCTGTGATGCGCATCGACAAAGGCTTGCGGAGCATTTATCAAGCTTCGATGAGCGTGACAAAATCCGGCATTAAGCATTGCACCAAGGTTTCAAAGGTTTTTTGATGGGGAGTCAAGCAGGGATTATGCCCGCGTTGCCTGTCGCATGCTGGCGACAGGTTGTTGAAAGATAGGGATATGCGCGTTGCAACAGAGGCCGCATGCCCAGCGTGGGCGTTTGGGCGCAAACCGTGCCCCGCTTTTCGCTAACCCGGCCATCTCCCGCTGTGGCAGAATGACCGCAATCTGTAAAACCCGTTGGAGACTATCCATGCACATCGCTCTTGATCTCGATGATGACACCGGCCAGCAGTTGCAATCCTTGGCCGAACACTTAGGCGAAAACCGTAACACACTGATCCGGGAAGCTTTGCGGGAATGGGTTGAACGCCATTCCGCGCCAGGCAAGCCAGCCGAAATAGCACAGTTCGCCGCTAAGCCAAGCCTCGACGCCTTTGAGAATCCCCGCCGGATCGAACTGTCCGAACGCGACAGCCTGCGTGTCCTTGATCTGTTGGAGCATCCGCCCGCCCCCAATCAACGGTTGTTGGTTGCCGCGCAAGCCTTGCCGGTTGAGCCGTGAGTTTGCCCGCTTGGCGTGAGGAGCCGATTGCCAAAACCCACAATCGCAATGTCTTTGATTGCGGCGATTCTGACTTGAATGAATATCTGCGGCGGTATGCCCGCCAGAACCATGAAAGCGGCGGTGCGAAAACTTTTCTGGCTGTCGCCGAAGCAGAGATTCTCGGATTCTATAGTTTAAGCCCCGCTTCCGTGGCTTATGCCCAAACCCCGGAACTTTTGCGGCGCGGACTCGGCAAGTATGAGGTTCCGGCTTTTCGGTTGAGTCGGCTTGCGGTGGATAGGCGTATGCAAGGCCAGGGTTTGGGCGGGCGATTACTGATGGCTGCAGGTCGCCGCTGTTTGCGGGTGGCCTCGGAAGTGGGTGGCGTCGCTCTGCTTATTGATGCCAAGAATGCGAGGGCGGCAGATTGGTATGCCAGTTTCGGCGCGGTCGCCTTGCTTGACCAGCCTTTGTCATTGCTGCTTCCGCTGGCAACCATAGAAACTGCTTTGCAAGCCGCCGACAAAGGTTGTTGAAAGGAGGTGGGTTTATTTGATTGGCGGTGGCATCTTGGGAGCGCGGGCCTCTGGCCCGCCTGCGGGCGAGACGCCCGCGCTCTTGGTACGAAAAACCAATTAAACCCACCTCCAGCGAAACCGTGGAGTCCAAAGCTGGCTTTGGACATTTCAAATCCGTCCAAAGCAAGCTTTG